>JAZLKY010000407.1:0-4666 GCA_045597885.1 Acutalibacteraceae bacterium
CGCCAGTGTCTCACAGGTTTTTTCTGCCGTGTGACCGGCATCAAAATTCATACAAACAACTGGTGTCATCCGAAAACACCTCCTACACAGGGTTCAACGAAAATACGGTTTTCCACCGGCGGGATACATCCCGTTGCCCCACCAACGGAATTTGTCCTTCAGCATCTGCCGGAGCAGAAAGTCATCGCCGCCGTTTGGAAATTTCACGATGCGGAACACCTCGGCATACGCACATCCCGCCACATGGCCACGGTAAGCGGCGGCAATTTCTTTTTCTTTAAAGATCCCTGCCCCTTTTGCATGGGGTTGATCAAACTTTAGAATGCTTTCTTTGAGTGTCGGCATGGTTTCGGTGATATCCACCGCAAACATCGGGGCGAAATAGACACCGGTCTGGTTCGGTCCCGCTTCGAAAGCATAGATTTCTTTTATGTGGGCACCGTCCACATGAGCCAGGCACAGCGCATCAAATGCATCGTGTGCCGTCATACGGTGTTCAATATGATTGTCTTCCGGCCAGTGGATAAATACGATCTGCGGCTGAAAAGACAGGATCTCCCGTTCAATGGCAAGGATGCTATCGTGACCGGGGGTGTATACCGATTCCATATAATTGTCAAATAATACCTTGGATGCCCCCAAAACGGCGGCGGCATCCTGCTCCTGCTGTTTCCAGCGTGCTTCTTCCGCCGGGGTGATCTCTCCCGGTGAGATATGAAAAGAAGCGCAGGGATTCAGAAACCGCACCTCGCATCCGCGGTCTGTCAGCAGTTTTGTGACACCGCCCACACCGTATTCACACTCATCATTGTGAGCACCGATCACCATGACACGTGTACTCATATCAGCTCATCCTCTTTTTAAACTTTCAGTGTACGCAGATATGCTTTCTGTTCGTCCGTGATGCGGTAACTCTCGACCGCCTTTTGGATCGTTTTGTTATGTACCCACGGGGGCAGCCGCTTCTGTTCGAGATAGGGGAGTGCGGCATCCCACTGCTTTGCCAGTGCGGTGGCAAAAAACCAGGCGATCATCATGTTCACATAGTATTCTTCGGATATGACTGCCGCCGGGATGGCGAGATATGCCGCTTTGAAATCAGCATCCAGATAGTGTGACATCAGCATCTCGATCCCGAAACGGACGGTATACGGTTGTTTGGAACGGCACCATGCTTTGATGTGCGGCAACAGTTTTTCTTTGTTTTTTCGGTAGCATTTAGGGGACAGGATGTCGCATACCGCCCAGTTGTCGACGAAGGGCAGAAAGGCATCGACCTGCCGGATACTGCGGTCAAAGTCTTTTTCTTCCGACAGCAGTATGCTGTGCAGCATGTTTTCGTCATAATACCGGTGAGGCAATGTGTCAATAAACCGGGAGACTTCATCCGGGCTTTCTTTGAGCAGTCGTTTGCCGAGCGTGCGGACAGCCGGCACCCGAACACCGATGAACGATTCCGGCGGGATACCGGGTGTCAGCCGGCTTTGAAAACGGGCATACTGTTCATCTCGCAGGGAAAACAGTGCTTCTGTTATCATATCATGCTACTCCCTTTATCATTGCCGGAGTTCAACCGTATACGGTAATATTCTTGATCTTGACCGGTCCTTTTTTCCCTTTCACCGTGAAAGAAATACCACGTCCGGCAAGATAATGCAGGGGGCAGATGGCCTTGTGTCCGACACTGTAGCCACGGAACACCGTTTTCGGCTGCCCGTAGACGGTCGGAAGCAGGTCGATATCAAAATCCGTCACATGACTGCCGTCGGTCAAGTCTTCTTCGATGACGATATATTTCATCAGTTGATGATCGTCACAGTCGGCGGTATAGGTGTCCCCCTCCTGCCGAAAACGGTCAAAGGTCACCAACGGATCACCGAATTCCCTGCGCACGAGATCACCGAATGCCGTCATGCGCTCGACATCCTTTTCCGGGATCAATCCCCGCCGGTCAGGACCGATGTTGAGCAGCAAATTGGTCCCGTGTCCCACGCTGTTGAGATACATCCCGAACAACTGCTCTACACTCTTGAGATAGGGAACATCTGAATCATAATAGAACCACCAGTCCTTGATCCGGCAATCGCATTCACCGGGCAGGAACAGGGTGTCACCCAGCTTGTCCTCACGCTCGGTGAAGATGGAGAACGCCAGCCGATCCACTTCGGGTGCATCGTTCATCGAGGCGATGCCGGATTCGTTGCCGATCCAACGGGTGTCCGGATCCCACATATTGAAAATAAGGATATCGGGCTGCATCCGCCGGATCTCTTTGACGATCCGTACGGTGTCGAACTGATGGTTTTCACTGCCGCATCCGTCAAACCAAAGATAGTCCACCTTGCCGTAGCCGGTCAGTAGCTCACCAAGCTGTCCGATGAAATAATCGTCGTATTCTTCCTCCGGCACGGTTTCAAAACCGAACTGGGCGGGGGAATAATAGAACCCCACCTTCATCCCCTGCCGGTGGCAGGCATCGGTAAATTCTCTGACCACATCGCCTTTGCCATCCTTCCACGGGCTGGCGGCAACGGAATGAGCAGTGAATTTACTGTTCCACAACGCAAATCCGTCGTGATGCTTGCACACCAATACGGCATATTTGGCGCCGCCCGCCTTGGCAGTGGATATCCACTGATCGCAGTCAAGCTCGGTGGGGGCAAAACGGGCAGGGTCCATATCCACGACATCCCAGTCCTGCACCTCTTCATAATAGGTGCGGATACCGAAATGGAAAAAAACGCCCATTTCCCAATCCATAAATTCCAACTGTTTCGGTTTGATTTTCATTGTCGAGTTCGCTCCTTTTATAAAAATTTGGGATTCCTATAGACATAACCAACAAGGCACAAGAGCGGTGCTGCTTCCGGCGATCCTCCTGCTTCCTCATTCTTTGCGGCGTGTTTTCCACAGCATCCGGTTATCTTCAAAAAAGAATTCGATTCTACCCTGTCCCCGCAGGAAGGAAAAATACGAGCGCACCGTACTACCGATCAGATAATACTGGCGGGCGTTCATGGTCATCCCGTACTCGGTGAACAGACGTTGCATCACCGTTTCGAACCCGGACGGCGTCTGACAGATACGCTCGATGCAGTCGGCGGTCTGCCGGATGGCGGCGGCGTTGCGCCGGGCGAGCGGTGCGATATCGTCGGTGACATCCGCATGAGCGGGGACGAACCGGGCGGCGGGGATCTGCGGCACCTGTTCGAGTGTCTGCAACGAGCCTTCTACATCCCACAGATAGCCGACACCGTATTTGTCGATGGTCTCTGCCGCCAGCACGCAGTCCCCGATGAACGCCGTGCCATCCGCCGTCAGAAATCCCACCATGTCCATCGAGTGCCCCGGCAGACGGAGCAGTGTCCAGTCGGCGGGCAGGTTATTCTCGGTGATCAACTCGCCCTTGCTTTCTTCCGCCAACAGAAATTTATGCCGCAATTCTCTGAACGGGAATCCCGCATACAGCGAGATCGGCTCTAATATAGGGAAATCCACAAATGCCGACTCCACCCCGTTGGCAAACACCCGGCACCCCGTATGCTCCTGCAGGTAGTGGTTGCCGCCGGTGTGATCCGCATGGGAGTGGGTGTTGTATATGGCGGTCAAATGCCAGCCCTGCTCCTCGATGATGCGCAGGATCTTTTTCCCGGCATCCTTGTCCCCGCCACTGTCGATGGCGACCACAGCACCGTCATCATCGGTTTTGATCAATCCGATCTTGGTGGGACAGTTGAGATAATAGTCATGCTCCGACAGTCGGATCAGTTCAAACATACCCGTTCACACCGCCCTTTTATTTTCTCTTATACTCTATTCTTTACAGGTCTTTTTCGTGTAATACCATCCCGGCGGCACGCAGCTTTTCCTGTAACAGACCGACATCCAGTGCGGTCATATCATCCGACAGTGCCGCCGCCGTCCCTGCTGCCTGCCCGGTCACCGCGCAGTAGGGGATCACCCTTGCGTTTTCCCACATTGCATCCGTGGCGGACAGACACCGTCCGGCGCACAGCAGATTTTTGACATCGGGGGAATACAGCGTGCCAAACGGCAGTTCGAACACCGGTCCCCGTTTGCGCCAATCTCCGATCATACCGATGGAATCCGCAACGGGCTGATGCACCTGCGCTTTGTCGGCGGTAGCCGCTCCGACGATACGCCGTGTCATGCGTACCTGCGGGATGGTGGCGACCGTGACCGGCTGATAGGTGTCATCCTGCCGCCGCTGATTCAGTACATCGTTGAGGATACTGCGGTGGGATGCCACCGTCACCCGTGACAGTTCTTCTCCGTCCAGGCCGGTGAAGCGTTCCGACATCAGTTGCTCCGGCTCTTTGACACCGGCGGCTTTTTCTTCGTCCGACAGGTCACAGCAACCCATCTGTTTATAATCCGTTCCCGCTTTGCCGGAATAGTAGTACCACGCCGCCAAAATATTGCCCGGTTCATAGGTGGCGGTCGGCGCACCGGCAAAATAGGCAAGGTCAGCATCCCCGGTGGTGTCGACATACGACCGGGCGACGATCGCCGCCCGCCCGCTTTTGCTCTCGGTCATCACCGCCGTGATGCGCCCGTTTTCTGTCTGACAGCCCACGGCATAGGTGCCGTAGAGGATCTGCACCCCCGCTTCGAGCAACAACTGCTCTGCAGAGATGGCAAACAA
>JAZLKY010000408.1:0-3270 GCA_045597885.1 Acutalibacteraceae bacterium
TGATGTTGCCGTCAAAGATCGCCCAGAACGAGCCCTTTGAGCCGGAGCGGATCGCTCCGTCGATGGTCTTGCCGGCACGGATCTCCTCCCGCACTGCCTCGGCGGTGATGACGTTACAGTCCACACCGATACCGATAGACAGGATCAAACCGGCGATACCGGGCAAGGTCATGGTGAAACTGTCAAAGATGGCAAAATAGCCGGAGATGCAGGCGATGGTGCCCGCCATCTGTCCGCACAGGGCGATCGCCGCCACAAAACCGGGCAGCCGATAGATGACGATCATCATGATCACTACCAGGATCATGGCGATCACACCGGCAATCCCCATCGCCCGCAGGGCATTGCTGCCCATGGTCGGGGAGACCGAGCCGAGACTCTTGACGTTGATCTCAAAAGGCAACGAACCGGCAGTGATCAGATCAGCCAGCTCCTTGGCATCCTGATAGGTCTCAAAGCTACCGGAGATGGTCGCCTTGCCATTCGTGATAGGATCGTTGACGGTGGGGTTGGAGATCATCTGATCGTCCAGCCAGATAGAAATCGTGCCGCCGTTGGCATTCTGCGTCGTCGTCGCCTCCGCAAAAGCCGTCCTACCGCTCTCCTTCAACTCCAAAGCCACAACATATTCGTAATTGGAGCCGTCGGTGGATACATACTGTGCCGTGGCGGACTCCACATCGTTGCCGTTGAGCACCAGTTCACCGGTCGGCTTGCCGTCGTCGCCGGTCTCACTGCCGTAATGGAATTCCAGCATAGCGGTCTGCCCGATCTCCGACACAGCCTCTTCCGGCGTCTCCTCCGTACTCGCCCACGGGAACCGAACGATCACCCGCTGATTAGCCACATCGGTGTAGGCCTCATAGTCGGTGATATTCTTACTGACCAAACGCTGTTCAATGATGGACTTGACACCGTCCAGATCATTGGATGAAACTTCTGCTCCTTCATCGGCAGGCCCGAAAGTAACGTCAACGCCGCCCTGAATGTCGATGCCCCAGCGGATATCATTTACCCCTCGGACTACGGTATCGGTGCGGTCGCCATAGCGGGTATACACGCCGAAAACGGCAGTATAACTCAGCGCCAAAATTACAATGGCCACGATGAAGAATAACGGTTTAGGCGTACGCTTCATGTGTTTTGACCTCCTGTTTGCTTGTGCGGCAGATCCTGTCCGCCGCCATACCGTTTGATTATACAGGATTTTCCTTCGAATGTCAATCCAATCATTCAATAATTTTTTGCAGGAAGGGAAAAAATAACGGAAACAGAACAAAAACCTCTTTTTTTCAAAAAATCAGTGGAAATCTCTTGACGAATCCGGATAAACTTGCTATACTGTGAAATGTATCCGTGCTACTGTGGCTCAGTCGGTAGAGCAGCTCACTCGTAATGAGCAGGTCGTCCGTTCGAATCGGATCAGTAGCTCCAGCAAGACGGCAGGTTTTCTGATGGAAGCCTGCCGTCTTTTGCATTAACAGGGCAAAAAAGTTTGCAGTCAAAATTTAAATTTTCTCTTTCCATATCGGGAAGAATGTGCTATTATAGTAAAAAATATGTAGGAGGGTATGTCCGTGGGAAATCAAACATATACTGTACCCCTGTCTGCCATCATCAAAGAGGTTTCGCTGATCCCTCTGTTCATGCCGGCAGAACCGGAGTCCCGAATGGTCGCCTGCAGTGATGTGAACCGCCCCGGTCTGGCGCTCGGCGGGTATTTTGATTATTTTGACAGTGACCGCATTCAAATCCTCGGAAAAAGTGAATATGGCTTTCTGAAGAATCTGCCGGACGATCTGCGGAGAACCCATCTCAACGAACTGGTCGCCGCCAATCCGCCCGCCATCATCGTCACGAGGGAGTTGCCGATCCTCGACGAATTGATGGAAGCCTGCCGGCAGTACGGTGTCCCGTTGCTTCACAGCAAAGACACCACCTCCTCACTGATGGCGGCACTCATTGCCTACCTCAATGTGGAACTTGCCCCCCGGATCACCCGGCATGGCGTATTGGTGGAGGTTTACGGCGAGGGCATTCTCCTGCTCGGTGACAGTGGCATCGGCAAAAGTGAGACGGCGGTGGAACTGCTCAAGCGGGGACACCGGCTGATTGCAGACGATGCGGTGGAGATCCGCCGGGTATCCGCCAAAACGCTGGTGGGATCAGCACCGGTGAACATCCGGCATTTCATTGAGCTGCGGGGCATCGGCATCGTCAATGTGCGCCGCATCTTCGGTATCGGTGCCATCAAGCAGACGGAAAAGATCGACATGGCGATCCAGATGGAACCGTGGGATAACAACAAGGTATATGACCGGATGGGCTCTGACTGGCAGACGACCGACATCTTAGGGATCAACGTTCCCACACTGACCATCCCGGTCAAACCCGGACGGAATTTAGCGGTGATCATTGAAGTCGCCGCCATGTCCAACCGGCAGAAGAAGATGGGATATAATGCAGCACAGGAACTGATGCACAAGCTGGGGATGACCGATGAGACCGGTCTGCCCCCGGATGTCAAAGCCGAATGGGACCAATACTGATCGGGTAGGAGGAGCATCCATGTTTCATGTCGGAATTGATTTGGGCGGAACGAATATCGTTGCCGGTGTGGTGGATGAAAACTACCGTATCATCGCCACCGCCAAACGCAAGACTGCCGTTCCCCGTCCGGCGGACGATATCCTATCAGATGTCGCCGAAGCGGTGCGGGATGCGGTGGATGTCGCCGGACTGCAGATGAGTGAGATCGGTGCGGTCGGCATCGGCAGTCCCGGTGTGTGCAATACCGACACCGGGGTGGTAGAGCGTGCCGCCAATCTGGGATTCATCAATGTGCCGCTGCGGGACCGGTTGAGCGCCCGGCTGGGAAAACCCGTACATATCGAAAACGATGCCAACGCCGCCGCCTATGGCGAATGGCTGGCGGGGGCAGGAAGAGGAAAGAAGGATCTGGTCTGTATCACCCTCGGCACCGGCGTGGGTGGCGGGGTAATCATTGACGGAAAGATCATTGCCGGACATAATTTTGCCGGGACGGAACTGGGACACACCGTCATCGTCGCAGACGGAGAACTGTGTTCCTGCGGACGCCGGGGCTGTTGGGAGGCCTATGCTTCTGCCACCGCCCTCATCCGGCAAACCGGGCAAGCCATGGAGAAACATTCGGACAGCCTGATGTGGGCACTGTCAAAAAAAGCGGGGAAGATCAACGGCCGCACGGCATTTGATGCCATGCGGGCAGGAGATACCGCCGGGGCGGCT
>JAZLKY010000409.1:0-1671 GCA_045597885.1 Acutalibacteraceae bacterium
AAAAGCCACTGCCGAAATCGTTCATTGATCGCAACACGGCATCTCCCTACATCGTCTTGCAAAATGTGACAACCGGCGAAACCCTGTACAGTAAACACGCCGATGCCAAATGTTACCCTGCCAGTTTGACCAAATTAATGACCGCCATCCTGTCGCTGGAACTTTCCGATAAAGACACCGAAGTGACGGTAGGTAACGAGATCACACTGATTGACCCCGAATCCAGCCGTGCCTATCTGACGGTCGGCACCCGATTGACGGTGGAGAATCTTATCCAGGCATTGCTTCTTCCCTCCGGCAACGATGCGGCATATGTGCTCGCCACCCACGGCGGACGGCAGATCACCGGAAATCCGGAACTTTCCGCACGGGATGCCATCGCCGCCTTTTGTCAGAAGATGAATGAAAAAGCCGCCGCTCTTGGTTGTTCCTCCACGCACTTTGCCAACCCCGACGGCATCCATTCGTCTGACCACTACACCACCGCCGCCGATATGCTGAAGATCGCCGGGCACGCCCTGCAACAGGAAGTGATCGCCGCCACTGTATGCCAGCCGGAGGTCAGTGTGCAATTGCTGTCCGGGCAGAGTGTCAACTGGAAGAACTCCAACAAACTTGTCCAGCAGGACAACGCCTTCACCTATGCCGGTGCCACAGGGCTGAAGACCGGCTCCACCGATGAGGCGGGCTATTGTCTTGTCGCCTCGGCGGCACGGGACGGACAGACATCCATCGCTGTTGTCATGGGAGCAAGCGAAGAAAATAACCGTTGGGAGGATGCCAGTGGTCTGCTGGATATCAGTTTTCAGTAAAATCACTATTTCAAATCGTGACTTTTCCCCACCGAGCGGCGAAAATCGCCCGGTGTCATGCCGGTACAACGTTTGAAAAAAGTGTTGAAATAGTATTCGTTATCAAATCCCGCCTGCTCACTGACAGTGCGTAACGGCAGGTCGTTCTCACACAGCAATCGCTGTACCTGCCGCACCTTTTCCCGCCGCAGATATGCGGAGAAAGAACACCGCTCATAGCGTTCGAACAGCCGTGTTAACTGCCGGGGACTGATGCCGCACGCCTTGGCAACCTCGCCACAGAGCAAAAACCGTTCGGGATGGGAACGGATGAACCGTTCTGCTGCCGTCAGACGTTCGTCCGGCGTGATCGGCTCTCCCGTTTCGTCGGCGGGGACCTTTTCGGCAAGCAAGCACAGCATCTCCGTCAATCGGTTGCGGATGATCCGCCCGGAATAGACCGTATTTCGCCCTGCTTCCGCAAGGCAGAAGTCGATCTGTTCCGGGTATTTATATTTTTCGCTCACGCACCCCTTTGTACGCAGGGCGATCTCCATCGGCGAATCCGTTTTCAGCGAAAAGCCGAGACTCAACTTGACAAAATCACCCGCAACTTTTTCCACCCGATGGGGTGTCTCCGGCGGCAAAAACAGATGATCCCCCGCCGAGACGCAGACCGATGCGCCGTCAACGGTGTATTCCATCGCCCCCTGCAAGACAAAGTGCCATTCGCAGAACGGGTGATGATGCCGCTTGCGGGACAGGATATAGGCATTGCGGGTGGATACGGTGCGGAACCAGTAGATTTCTTCCACCGGGTCCTCTGCCGGATTTTTCAAATACAGTTCCCGGTCGTTTTCCATGACGTCACCACGCTTTC
>JAZLKY010000410.1:0-7160 GCA_045597885.1 Acutalibacteraceae bacterium
GAGGAAAAACGGTGTTCCTGTCACCGTAAAAAGCAGGCATTTGAACGGTGTGTTTCTCCGTTTTATTACGATGGGATCAGTATTGACGGAATATTCAAACTGAAACATGACGGTTGGCGGTATGTTGTTGACGGATTGGCAAAGGAAATGGCGGCTGTTATCCGGCGGGAATACGGCGACGTGTGCTTTGACGGCATCATCCCCGTTCCCCTTTTTCGGAATGACCGTCTGCGCCGGGGGTTCAACCCCGCTGAGCTGTTAGGGAAAGCCTTGGCGAAGGAACTGACAGTTCCTTATCGTCCGATATTACGCAAGACGGTATATACCTTGCCGCAGAAAGAATTGCCGGCATACCGTCGGACAGGCAATCTGGCGGGGGCTTTTGATGCTGTGTCCGTTGTCGCAGATGAGGTGCTGTTATTGGTAGATGATGTGATCACTACCGGATCCACTCTCAATGAGTGTGCCAAGATGCTGAAAATATACGGAGCGAAAGATGTCTATGCCGTGACGGCGGCTGCATCCGTTCAATAGGGCTGACGGCAGCCGGACATATTACGGCTCCGCAGATGAAAAATCGTCATTTATCAGGCGTGACGGGTGCGGCTAAGCACAACCCGCCGCCAACTGCACAGCATAGTGTAAAAGAAAGGTCAGGATAAACGAATGAATCTGGGTATTGATTTGGGGACTTCCCGTGTGGTGATCTACCATCCGGAACGCAAGGCGGTACTGTTGGACGAGCCGGCGGTGATCGCAGTGGAAAAAAAGACGGGCCGTCTGATTGCCTGTGGGACACAGGCAGAGGAAATGATCGGAAGGACGCCCCCTTCTCTTCAGGCGATCCGACCGATACAGCAGGGTGTCATCGCTGATTATGAGCATGCTGAAAAAATGCTGCGGTATTTTTTGCGGCAGGTTTGTTCCAATCGCATCGCTAAGCCCTGTGCCGCCGTCAGTATACCGGAAGAGTTTACCGAAGTGGAACAGAGGTCGTTTATCGAAGCGGTCATCTCTGCCGGTGCCCGTCGGGTGACATTAGTACCGGAAACAGTTGCTGCCGCAATCGGTGCCGGATTGGATGTCAGACAGCCAAAGGGACAGATGGTGGTCAATGGCGGTGGAGGGACTGTTGATGCGGCAGTGCTGACACTGTGCGGGACAGCAGTGTCTGCTTCCCAACGGGGTGCCGGCATGGCTATGGATGAAGCGATCATCCGGTATATGCGGAATCGGTACAATTTGCTGATCAGTCAGCCTTCTGCCGAGCGGATCAAAATGGCGGTGGGTGGAGCACTGCCACGGGAAGATGGTGCTGAGTGTGAGGCACGGGGACGGGATGCGTTGTCCGGGTTGCCCCGTGTCTGCGTGATCAGTTCCGATGAGATCTGTGAAGCGATGAAAGATGCAGTCGCCGTGATAGCGGCATTGACACAGCAGGTGCTGGAGGTGACACCGCCGGAATTGATCGGTGATGTATTGGATGACGGGATCACGCTGACGGGTGGATTGGCAGGTCTGCACGGCTTGCCGACCTATCTGGAACAGTTGACAGGGATCGTCTGCCATGTTGCGCCGGCGGCGGACCACTGTGTGGCGATCGGTGCCGGACAGGCTTTGCACTATGCTTCTTCTTTCTCTAAGGTTTATGATTTGGGGGACTATTCCTACCGCTTATCCGGCGCAGTGGACGATAATTGACCCGAAAATTTGTGTATTTTGCCCTTTGTTTTTTTTATCAGAATATGGTATACTTCTCTTGTAGTGTCGGGTAAGGGGGGTGCTGTATGGACGGGATATTTGAACCGGGCGAGTATGTGGTGTATGGGAAGGTAGGTGTTTGCACCGTTGAAGGACGGCAGATGCTTGCTTTCGGTGCTGTCGGTGGGGGAGAGTACTATGTTCTGCATCCGCAGACCGATCCGGGATCCTCTATATATGTTCCTTGTGAAAACGAAAAACTGACCGGCAGATTGCGCCAGTTGCTGACGCCGGCGGAGATCGACAGCCTGCTGAGGAACTCCTCAGATCAAGATGAGTTGATCTGGTTGGAGGACCGCAATGAACGCCATTCTGCTTTTCACCGTATTCTGACGGGAGATGATCGCAGTCAGGTCTTGCGGCTTATTCGTTGTCTGTATACCCGGAAGCAGGAAAAAGTCAGCCAGGGGAAGCACTTGTCAATGGCGGACGAGGCAGTTTTGATGGAGGGGATACGGTTAGTGGAGGAAGAGTTTTCCGTTGCATTACATATTCCCCGGCGGGAGGTGGAGGCTTACATTCGTTCCCGCATTGAAGAAGATCATTAAAAAGAAGGGGCTGTTTAAAAACTTTCGTTTTTAAACAGCCCGTTTTTAGGGGATAGGAAAAAATGTTCGGAATGAACGAACCGAACCGAAACCGTTGCAACACAACGGTTTCGGCTATAGCAAAAAGGCAATCTTTTTTTAATGTTTTTAAGAAAAGCCGGAATAAATCGAAAAATATCGGTTTTATAACATTTTTTGGTACGATTTTTCCTCACTATTTCTGCCTTTTTGCGATCCGGACATTTTTAACATCCCCTTTTACTGAAATAACCGTCAGCCAATAGGCTGACGGCAAATGGAGTGATCATTATGACAAAAAAGGAACGGGCACAGCAGGCGGTAGCAATACTGAAAGAGCGGTATCCCGATGCGGTTTGTTTGCTGGAAGCCCATGATCCTCTGCAGTTGCTGATCGCCACCCGGCTGTCTGCCCAATGTACCGATGCCAGGGTGAACATCGTTACGCCAGCCCTTTTTGAGCGATTTCCGACGGTGGATGATTTTGCCGTTGCTTCGCCGGAGCAGGTGGGGGAGTATATCCGTTCCTGCGGATTATACAAAACCAAAGCACGGGATATCGTCGCCATGTGTATTATGCTTCGGGATCGTTTCGGCGGGAAGGTCCCCGGCACCATGGAGGAATTGATCTCTCTGCCGGGAGTGGGGCGCAAAACCGCCAATCTCATCTGTGGGGACGTGTTCGGTCAGCCGGCAGTGGTGGCGGATACACACTGTATCCGTATCGCCGGACGATTGGGGCTGACCGACGGGAGCAAAGACCCCGTCAAGGTCGAACAACAACTGCGCCGGGTTTTGCCTGCGGCGGAGAGCAATGCTTTTTGCCATCGGATCGTTCGTTTCGGCAGAGAGATCTGCGTGGCACGCAGTCCCCGGTGTGAGCAATGCCCGTTGTCCGGTATTTGCCGGTATAACCCGGTTTGATCCCTCTTCGTGTATGCTCGGCGGTGCGGCGTCATGTTAGATGTTAGCCGTTAGATAATGTTGATCGAAAATTTGCTGTAATCCGAAAATTGATCAAATCACTCCGTAGGGTGCGGCGTCCTCAACGCACCGAGTTAACCGCCAAACCGATTGCGTGAACCGCACCGTGAGCGCCCGTCGTACTCACGGCGGTGTCATTGCGAACCGTCCCGCAGGACGGTGTGGCAATCCACTCTTTGTTTTTACGATAAAACAAGCATTTCACACGCAATAAATCAGGTGATTTTCCATTATCCATCTTAAGTTAATGACATTGCTTTTCCTTTTGCGTTTTGATCACTTTCAGGCGGGAGAAATCCTCCCGCTCTTTTTCTTCCAATGCTTCGGTGATGGATTTTACCGTTTCCCGGAATTGGGGGATCATGATGTTCTTCAGCGCATTGGCACGCTTTTGCGTTTTGCGGATGGCATTGGCAAGCAGATAGACACTGCTCTCGACTTGTGCCAGCTCAGCGGTCAGTTCTTTGACCGTCTGAAATTTGTCATAGGCGAGATCCAGCAAGGAGTTCGTATCCGAAAAAGCGTAGTTTGCATAAACGGTGCTGTTCAGCCGGACGGTAGGAATCTCCACGCCCATGACGGAACGGTAATCAATTTCCAGTCCTTCTTCGATGGGCGTATTGAGAATGGCATCGTCACAAAATCCTAAGGTGAGATTGGCTTTTTCCAATGCCCGATAGGCTTCTCCGAAGGTGGAATCAATACGGCTTTGCACATCGGCTGCACGGTCGATCAGTTGCATCATCTCCCGGACAAGGATATTTCGTTTCCGGTCCAGCAGATCGAATCCCAACTGTGCCAGTTCGAGACGGCGCTTGACCGTTATTAGATTTCCTTTGGTGGGAACGGTCTTCACCATGACCTGTCACTCCCCTTGGTTATCAATAATATTTATCCAACAATTTATCATCAATGCGGTCCAACTGTTTACGGGGCAACAGCCGCAGCAGTTCCCATCCGATATCCAATGTTTCGGTCATCTTCCGGTCGGTCATGCCCTGTCCCACAAACCGTTGCTCAAATGCTCTCCCGAATTGCAATAGTTTTTTATCGGGTTCGCTGAGTTCATCTTCCCCAATAACACTGGCAAGGGCTCTGGCATCCTGCACTTTGGCATAGCAGGCAAAGAGCTGATTGGACACTGCCTGATGGTCCTCCCGTGTATATCCTTCTCCGATGCCGCTTTTCATCAGTCGGGAGAGGGAGGGTAGTACACTGATGGGCGGATAGATTCCTTTGCTTTCCAGTTCCCGATCCAGAACGATCTGTCCTTCGGTAATATAGCCGGTCAGATCGGGAATGGGATGAGTGATGTCGTCATTGGGCATAGACAGGATGGGGACTTGGGTGACAGAGCCTTTTTTTTCTTCCACCATACCGGCACGCTCATATAATCCCGCCAAATCAGAATAGAGGTAACCGGGGTATCCTTTTCGTCCGGGGATCTCTCCTCTGGAGGAGGAAAATTCCCGGACTGCTTCGGCATAGGAAGTCATGTCGGTCATGATCACCAATACGTGCATATCCTGTTCAAATGCCAGATATTCCGCCGCCGTCAGCGCACATCGGGGGGTGACGGTGCGTTCGACGACCGGATCATTGGACAGATTCAAAAACATCACTGTCCGTTCCATTGCTCCTGCTTCCTCAAATGAACGGCGGAAATAATCCGCCACATCATTCTTGACCCCCATAGCGGCGAACACAATGGCGAAATTCTCCCCGTCACCGATGTTGGCTTGCCGGGCGATCTGAACCGCCAATTCATTGTGCCGCATTCCCGAACCGGAGAAGATCGGCAGCTTTTGTCCACGGATCAGTGTTGTCAGCCCGTCGATGGCGGATATTCCCGTATTGATATAACTACGGGGCATCAGCCGGGAAGCCGGGTTGATGGGACGACCGTTGACATTTTCCGTTTTTTCGGGATAGTCTTCCCCTAATCCGTCAAGCGGTCTGCCTGCTCCATCGAATACCCGTCCCAGGATCTCCGGGGACAGTGCAAGTTCCATGGGGTGTCCGGAAAGACATATTCGGGTGTTTGTCAGCGATATACCGGTTGTCCCCTCAAACACCTGGATCACAACCCGATCGCCTGCCATCTGTACGACACGTCCCATTCGCCGTGTGCCATCGGTGAGCCTCAGTTCGACGATCTCCTCATTGGCGGCATCCGGAACACCGTCCAGTATCACTAACGGACCGTTTACCTGTGTCAGTTTGCTATGCTCTATGATCAATGAAGGTCCCCCCCTTATTTCGCCACGGTGATACCGCTTAGTACCCGGTCGATCTCTGTACAGTAATCATCCAACTGTTCCGGGTGGGCATTGGGAATATCGTATTTCATTTTTACCGCTTTGTCAAACAGCCCGGTAGCCAGCAGCTTAGAAACCGGGACCTGCTGTTCCACCAAGCCCTTACATCCGTGATACAGATGCAGAATGACCTGCATCATTTTTTGCTGTTTTGCCAGTGGAACGAAGGTGTCCTCCGTATGGAAGGCATTTTGTTGCAGGAATCCTACCCGGATCACCCTGGCGATCTCCAGCACCAGCTTCTGGCTGTCCGGCAGCACATCTGCACCGATAAGCTTAACGATCTCCATCAATCCGGCTTCTTCTGCCAGCAGGGACATCATTTCCTCCCGATCATGGAGGAACGCTGAACCGACGGTATCATCGTACCACGGTGTCAGGTCAGACAGATATTCGCTGTAGCTGTCCGTCCAGTTGATGGCGGGATAATGGCGGGCATATGCCAAGCTCTTATCCAGTGCCCAAAAGCACCGGGTAAAACGTTTGGTATTTTGGGTGACCGGCTCGGAAAAGTCGGCTCCCTGCGGTGAGACTGCTCCAATGACCGATACAGAGCCTTCTTTTCCGCTCAGGGTGAGCATAAAGCCTGCCCGTTCATAAAATTCACTGAGCCGGGAAGGCAGATAGGCGGGGAATCCCTCATCTGCCGGCATTTCCTCCAACCGTCCGCTGATTTCCCGCAGTGCTTCTGCCCACCGGGAGGTGGAATCCGCCATGATGGCGGTATGATATCCCATGTCCCGATAATATTCCGCCAGCGTGATGCCGGTGTAGATCGAGGCTTCCCGTGCTGCGACCGGCATATTGGAGGTGTTGGCGATGAGGGCGGTGCGTTCCATCAGTGGCTTGCCGCTTTTGGGATCCTTCAGAGAGGAAAATTCACCCAAAACATCCGTCATTTCGTTGCCTCGTTCGCCACAGCCGATATAGATAATGATATCGGCATCACACCATTTGGCGATCTGATGCTGTGTCATGGTCTTGCCAGTCCCGAATCCGCCGGGTACAGCCGCCGAGCCGCCTTTGGCAAGCGGGAAAACCGTGTCCAATATCCGTTGGCCGGTGATCAACGGCATCTTCATCGGCAGGCGCTCTTTGACCGGGCGCGGGATACGGATCGGCCACTGCTGACACAGGGTGAGTTCCTTTTCCTGCCCGTTCTCGCACCGAAGACGAAGGATCGGCTGGCGAATGGTGTATGCTCCGTCTTCTGCCGTCCATATCACCTCACCGGTCACTCCCGGCGGAACGGGGCAGCGATGGGTGATGATCTCGGTTTCGGGACAAACGGCATAGATCTGCCCCGCCGACAGGCGGTCGCCGGGTTTTACCTGTAAAGTGACTGCCCATTTCCGCTCTTCATCCAGCAGAGGGACTTGTACTCCACGGTCAATGTATACACCGCTTTGTTCTTTGATGGCGTACAGTGGTCGCTCGATCCCGTCAAATATCGTATTCAGAATGCCGGGACCGAGGGTGACACAAAGCGGGCCGCCGGAGCTTTCGACCGGTTCCCCGATCCAGGGACCGC
>JAZLKY010000411.1:0-5405 GCA_045597885.1 Acutalibacteraceae bacterium
CACACCATCAACGACAACGGTATCACCGTTCTGCTCAACGAGCAGAATGCCAATATGGCACTGAAAGCGGCGGATACCGGCTATGTGATCGAGAAGTCGGATCGTAGCCATGTCGTTCTGTGAGCCAAGGAGTTGTCCCTCTCTATTGTCTTCCTAAGACCGCTTGGCCTCCGACTTAAGATCATCCACACCATCAACGACAACGGTATCACCGTTCTGCTCAACGAGCAGAATGCCAATATGGCACTGAAAGCGGCGGATACCGGCTATGTGATCGAGACCGGCAGGATCACCATGAAAGGCACCGGTGCCGAACTGCTCGCAGACGAGCGAGTCAAAGAAGCATATCTCGGAAAATCGAAATAAAAAAACAAAAATTGGGCTGTTAAAAACGAGTGTTTTTAACAGCCCTCATTTTATGTTCAAACATAATCGGTTGTGGGGGTTATTGACGACCTGCGGCAGCAAGTTCCGCCTCCTTGACCGCTTGTGATCCGGAAACAAAAGCATCCGTTCTGTCGCATCGCTCCGCATTTTCAACGATCAGTATGTCCGGGTGATAGGCGTCTATGATTTTCCCCACATTTCTTGTATAGTCACCCCAAATGATCAATGTTTCGTAAAAGCTCTCTGCCAAATCATCCAAAATAAAACTATTGACATAACTGTCGCCGAGCACCAACACCCGGTCCCGGTTGCCCGCATTATGATTGGTAAAGAACCGATGCCGTTCGTCATCGGAGTACAGCGTCAGTTTTTCGTTTGTCAGTATCGCAGAAGGGCTTTTGATTTCAAATGTTTCAACATAGTCTTCTTTATGAATCCCGCCAAACAATGTTTTCCCGCAATCTTTCGTCTTTATGTTGTAGTCATCCTCGGTCAGAACGGTGTACTTGTTGCCGTTATGTGCATTGATCGTATGCATCAGTTCTGTATAGCCGATATAAGCACCCCGCTGTGTCCAGTGGGTAGGATCAGTCCATTTGCCGTATGTGGAATAAGTGCTTTTGGCATCAATCAGTTTTTGCTTTGGCGAGATCACGGGAATATCGGTGTTTTCCGTAAGATTGTTCACGATCTGATCAGTTTTCGAAACAGAACCGTGCTGAATGACCGTAGTCGGAAACTGTTCCGGGTAAACAGACTGCTTATCCCAGCATTGAAAATAGTACAACTGGATACCTCTTCTTTTCGTGAAGTCAAACATATACTGATATCCGTCCGCCATCTGTCGGAGGGTTTCTTCACTCTTTAGGTCAAAATGCTGATAGGAACGAATAATGGCATCTGTTGCATAGTTAAACTCCCCGTTCGGTCCGATAACCATATCACTGTTGTTGGACAAAACATCAAAACAACGGAATTGAATGCGGGCGTTTTGCAGTACCAAACTTGCCCTCATTCCGATGTTGTCGTTTATCCATGCTTCAAAATCATTGGTGAAATGCCGATTGATCGAACCATCCTCGCACAGAAATGAAGGAAACGGTGCCAATCGTCTGTTTTCCGATTCGGATACCGTATTCTTTTTCAGATTGACAGTACAGATCGGTATCGCCATCAGAACAAAGAACAGCGCAATGAATATCCAATCAATTTTTCGTTTCAAATCAAATGCCTCCATCAGAATTGGAAATAAATAAACGGATTATAGGTACCGGACACAACCCGCATGACCGAGAAACAGAAAACCGCCAAAAGGAACCCGTATTTCAAAACAGAATAGATGTTTTCATTCATCTTCCCTTTGATAAAATGTATTGACCGTTTGGGGATCCCCGTAGAAAACAAAATGCCCAAAGCCATCATGAGAATGCTCCATTTGTCAAGATACCACAGCAGCGTAAAACCGATCTTTCCGCCGTCAACCATGCCGAACATACTTCTGACAAACAGCAGCGCATCCCTGGTATGGGGTGCTCTGAATAATACCCACCCGAAATTGACGACCAACAGTGTATATACCCTGCTCAAGACTGAAGAAAACAGCCGCTGCTCCGATGATGTTTGCTTCTGTTTCTTCTTCATCTTTATACAGCGCTCCAAAAGGATGAAGAACCCATTCCACACGCCCCATGCGACAAAATGCCACGATGCTCCATGCCAGACTCCCGTCAGCAGGAAGACGACGGACAAATTCAAATAAACATTTTTTCTGTTACCGCCAAGCGGAATGTAAACATAATCCCTAAACCATGAGGATAAAGAAATATGCCAGCGTCTCCAAAACTCCGTAATATTTTTGGATGTGTACGGCAAATCAAAGTTTTCGCAGAAATGAAAACCGAACATCCGCCCCAACCCGATCGCCATATCGCTGTAGCCGGAAAAATCAAAATAAATCTGCAGGGTATAAGCAATGCCGGCGATCCATGCCACCTGCCAACCGATGCTCTCATAGTCGTTGCTCCACACCGAATCGACCAGAGATGCCATCGTGTTCGCTATCAACACTTTTTTCGAAAGCCCGATAATAAAGCGCTCGATCCCATAACAAAAATCTTCCGTTTTTACCCGTCTTGTATCAATCTCACCGGCGATGTCGCTGTATCTCACGATCGGACCGGCGATCAACTGCGGAAAAAGCGTGATATACAGTGCAACCTTGAACGGGTTTCTTTGAACGGCAACATCATCACGGTATACATCAATCACATAGGACAATCCCTGAAAAGTGAAAAAAGAAATGCCGATCGGCAGAATGATATTCTGCAATTCCAACGATGTGCCGAAAGCCTTATTGACCGAAGCGATCGCAAAATCGAAATACTTATAATAAAACAGGATAGATATATTGGCAAGCACCGTAAAAAAGAGCACCGGCTTTTTTATTGTTCTCCATCTATCAATCAGCATTGCGCAAAAATAGTTGACGGCAATATTCAACAGAATGATCCACAAATAATTCGGCTGTGACCAACCGAAAAAAACAAGACTCACCAGCAACAACCAATAGTTCTTGCCTTCTCCTCTGATCAGATAATAACCCAACAGCGTGATCGGCAAAAAAACAAAAAGAAATACCGTAGAACTGAAAACCATTTTTTCCTCCCTATGTTATCAAAATGAAAAAACTCCCTACTATAATAAAAGAATATCATACTGTGTCGAATAAGTCAACTCTCGCAATAAACGGGTTCTATTCTTAAAACCGTGAGAATGTGTGTTTTGATTTACCAACGCACTTCGAACGGTATCCGTAAGAGCAGGTCTCCGTGCCCGCCCGCAAAGCGTCACGCCAACCTCATTAAAGCATCCGTAGCGTGCGACGTCCCCGACGCACCAAGTGAACCGCAAAACGATTGCATAAACCACACTCCGACCACCGCCGCATTCACTGCGGTGTCATTGCAAGCCTGCCCGAATACAACTTTGATAATGTGATGTCATTGAAATTGATCGACAGAACCCGCAAACATTCAAAAAACGGACAGGGGCGACGATCCATTCTGAATGCCGCTCGGCGGTGAACAGCAGATGCTTGCCGTCGGACGGGCATTGATGGCAAAGCCGAAACTGATCATGATGCACGAGCCGTCACTCGGCTTGGCGCCACTGGTAGTGCGGGATATCTTCAAGATCATCCACACCATTTATGTTTTAACTCGTTGATATAGTTGACCGCTCGTAAAAACGGCTCATAGAGGGTGCGGGAAGGCGGGTCAAAGACGGCAAGCTGGAACAATGGGAAAAGGGGCGGGAGCGGACCGGCATGGAGCAGAATACGGTCAGCATCCCCTGTTCGTTTGCCGATCCCGTGCACGGAGATTTTACCCTCATAACCAATAATCTCCCTGACGGATTTCCGACAAAAAACGTCATGCGCTCCGAATGATTATCGTGATCATGCTGCGGGTTTATAAAACAATTTGAATAAACACTCCTTTTTGGGAAAATACTGTTTCCGGAAAGGAGTGTTTTCATTATGTTTAAACACGAAAATCAGTTGTTTCACCCCGTGGAAGTTGAACGTCCCAACCCGCAGTACGCCGTCTTGCTCCAGGAGCAGTTAGGCGGCGGCAACGGCGAATTAAAAGCCGCCATGCAATATATGTCTCAAAGCTTTCGGATCAAGGACCCGGAGATCAAGGACCTGTTCTTGGATATTGCCGCCGAAGAACTGGGGCACATGGAAATGGTCGCCCAGACCATCAACCTGCTGAACGGGCACGATGTCGATTTTCAGAGTGTCGGAGCAGGTGAGATCCAAAGCCATGTGATCCTCGGACTGAATCCGGGACTAATCAACGCTTCCGGCTACAGCTGGACCGGGGATTATGTCACCGTCACCGGAGACCTGTGTGCCGATTTGCTGTCAAACATTGCTTCGGAACAGCGGGCAAAAGTCGTCTATCAATACCTTTACCGCCAGATTGATGACAAGAAGGTAAAAGATACCATTGATTTCCTTCTCAACCGGGAAGAAGCACACAATGCGCTGTTCCGGGAAGCATTCAACAAGGTACAGGATACAGGATCCAATCAAAATTTCGGCGTAACCAACGATTCCCGCATCTATTTTGACCTGTCCGGTCCTTCCGGCAGTTCCGGCTTCGGATACACCTCAGCCGAGCGCCCATCGTTCAATGATCCCAACAAGGCGGGCAGTAAAAATTGATTTACCGTGCACGACCTCCGGCTGAGCCGGAGGTCGTCTCAGACTGTCAATAAACCCCACAACCGTCAAAAACAGTTATCAAAAGAACAAAAGAGCAGCCGGATCCAATCAACCGAGAGAAACGATCCTCAATTTTTCTAACCCAAGAAAAATCAATAAAATCAACTGTTTTTGACTTCCTGCGCCGATCGCCCCCTACCGTACCTTTGTACGCCGACAGGGGCGATCGGCTTGTCTTGCGGGGCTTCTTGGAAGTCTGACAGCGTTCCGTCAAGATATTAACCGTTCAAAACACCTTGCGCTTTGCGGGCATCGAAACCATCAGCGTGCCGGTAACATTGCGGGCTTCAAACACCCGTTCCCCCTCTACCGTCACAAAAGAGCCGTCGAAAGGTTCACCAAACAGATGAAAATCCTTTTGAGAATTGAGCAAGACCTGCACGGTGTCCCGGCAATATTCCTCCGGGACGATGCGAACCGTGGCATTCTGCAAGCCGGTGATGAGAAAACGCCGCCGGTACTGTGCGCTGACGGGTGGGTGTTCCGCACATCCCACCTTGCCGTCACCCGAAACGATAAACACCCGGCATTCCCGATTTTCCGCTTTAGGAAAATGATAGACCGCTTCCCCGTCTTCAATGCGTACCGTATAGCCGTCCAGCACGGGAGCACCGAGCGGCAGACGGATGCGTGTTTCGGCAGTGGTATCCGCACAGTAGGAGGAGAACACAAATGCGCCGTTGTGCCGATGAAGCATCAGCACCGGGTTGGGAGCGTTGCGATCCCG
>JAZLKY010000412.1:0-1796 GCA_045597885.1 Acutalibacteraceae bacterium
AGTCTTCTACCGCCCAAAGCAGTGTCTACTACACGGAAGCCGGGTATTACATCGTCCTGTACCCGACAGTCACCCGACAGCAGTGGGATCTTGTCAGTGAGTATGCCACCCCTGTCGGTAAAGGCGATGTGGCTGTTGCCCTGCTGGCAGAGCATGGAAAACTGCTGGCGGCGGGTGACGGATTGGAACAGTTGTCTCTGCGGCCGACTGCCGTCAAAGAGACTGGACCTGTGCCACCAAAGCAGCCGGATCAGTGGCTTTGAACAAGGCACTGCCCATAACGGCAATATCCGCACCGGCATCAGCGACCAGTGGGGCAGTATCTGCATTGATCCCGCCGTCTACCTCTATCGCTACCGGCAGATGCCGACGGGCGATCTCTGCCCGCAGTGTCCGTATCTTCGGTAACATATCCGACATAAAGGACTGACCGCCGAATCCCGGCTCGACCGTCATCACCAATACCATGTCTACCAGTTCCAGATAAGGAAAAGCGGCTTCCGCCGGGGTAGCAGGCTTGAGGGTGATGGCGGCTTTTTTGTGCTGTGAACGGATAAGAGCAAGTGTCTCCCGGATAGGGGATGCACACTCCAGGTGAATATTGATACTGTCTGCTCCCGCCCGGATGAACGCCTCTGTCAGCCGGTCGGGAGCTGTCATCATCAGATGAACATCGAACGGCAGGGCGGTGTGCGGGCGCATGGCGGCGATCACTGGCGGTCCGAATGACAGATTGGGAACGAACATGCCGTCCATCACATCCAGGTGAAGCATATCTGCTCCACTGCTTTCTACGAAACGCAGTTGCTCCGATAAATGAGCAAAGTCACAGGTCAGGATCGAGGGAGACACCTGCATGACGGTATTCCTTCTTTCTCATACAAAGATAAAAAGACAACATCATTATAACGGATGAGAACCGAAAGGTCAAGGAAAAAAGAAGATCTCTGTTATTCTACTCCACGGCGATACAGTCCTCTGGTGATGGCGGGCGGCGGCGCAGAGCCTCTGTCGTATGCCTGCAGGACGGCGACCGCCTGCGCCGCTGTCTCATCTGTGAAGTGGAACAGATAGAAGTCAGCCGCAGGGACTTCTTCCGGACGGTCTCCCCAGTAAAGAGGGACGGAATTGAGGATCTCACTGCACCCATTTTCACACATCACGGGGAAAGCGGTGCCGGTGCGGTCGGTGATCCCTTGTCCGTGACAGCCGGCACATCCGCCGGATGCCGCCGAGCGGGGACAGTTGCGTGTCAGCATCAGTGGTATCCTGCCATACAGCAGAATACCGCCGGGCAGGGGATGACGGAGCAGAGACTCCATTTGACCGAAAGAAAGCTCCACCGACAGAGTGGCGGCAGATAATCCGCTTTCACTGTAAAAGGAAAGCGCATTACAGTTTGTGATGTTCAACCCAAATCCCCCGATGGCGGTCAGCGCTGCCTGCCGTGCGAGCGGGAGCGCTCCGATATTGGAACACAGAGCGGCAACCGCCCCCGCCCGTCGGGCACGGTCAAGGGCATTCGCCACTGCTTTCTGTGTGCCGAACATCCCTCGTGGTATCTCTACTCCGACCGGCTGAACAGTGGCGATGGCGGTCAATATTTCCGGCGGGGAGGATAATGGGAGAATCAGTAGATCTGCCCGCATTGCCGGCGAATACTGGCGGTGGTTTGCCAACCGGACGATCCGCTTTTTTGCCGGTGGGAACTTTGCGGGAAAATCATCTGTAAAGTCAACGGGCATTACAGTCCTCGAAGGCAGTTTTTCCCTTTCTGCCTGCAACCGTGCCGTCGC
>JAZLKY010000413.1:0-5622 GCA_045597885.1 Acutalibacteraceae bacterium
GATATCCCCGTCGTTGACCGTCACATTCACGTCCTTGAGCGGGACGGCGTTGGGATATTCTTTACGCAGATGTTCTATCGTGATCATTTCGTCTTCACTCCTTTCAGGATCGCTTCACGGCTCCGTTTGGTGGGATCGGTACGGAACTCAATGCGTTCGACGAACAGTGTGAGCAGCCACGCCATCAGGAAATAGATCACGGCGGTCGCTATCAGTGGGAAGAACGCCTCATAGGTACGGCTGCGAACGATGTCGCCTACCTTGGTGAGATCCTGCACCGCAATATAGCCGACGATGGCGGTATCCTTCAGCAGTGCAACGATCTGTCCCCTATAGCCGGGGAGAAAGTGCTTTGCCGCCTGCGGCAGGATAACACGGATAAAGGAACGGGTATCAGTGAAACCCAGGGCAAGAGATGCCTCGGTCTGCCCTTTGTCCACCGCCATCACACCGACCTTTACCGTACTGACGAATGAGCAAGCGAACATGACCGTAAAGCCCACAACCGCGACCCATACCCCACTGAGGTCCGAATCGCCGAAGATGATATAGAACAGGATCATCAGGACGACAACGACCGGCGTTTTTTCCAAAATGTCCGTCAAAATGTTGATGAGGATATTGAACGGTTTAAAGTTTTTGCGGTACAGCATATAAATGCCGAAGCCGAGCACCGTACCGAGAACGGTAGAGAGAAATGTGATGAGCAGTGTCACGCCGATGCCGTTCACAAAGAGTTTCCAACGGCTTTCGCGGATAAAGGTCTTGTTGAAGCTTTCCATGATACCCGCAATACCCGCAATGCCGGAGCCGATCTTCTCCCCGGCGGTGTGTGTGCCGATCAGAAGGATACCGCCGTGATAATCCGGCTCGGAGAAAAGGATGGACTCTTTTCTCTCCTCGGTAATACTGACACAGCCGGCAGCCATATCCGCCTTGCCGGACGAGGTCGCCGAAAGCATTCCACTGATACTGTAGTCCATGATTTCCAACGCATAGCCGTATTTTTTACAGAAACGGACGGCGACCTCCACATCGTACCCGGCGAACGCCCCGTTCTGCATAAAGGTGAACGGTGCACCCACTTCCGAGGTAATCGCCATGGTCAGTGTACCGTTTTCGCCGGTCATCCCGTCATAATCAACGCTTGCCTTTTCATAGTCGCCGTCGATCCATTTTGTAGCAAGTTCCTGCAGTGTACCGTCTTCCCACGATGCGGAAATAAACTCACTCAACTGCGCACAGATCTTTTTATGCTTTTCACTGTCCTTCGGGAAAAGGAAGGCATAGTCCTCGGTGGTGAGTTGCTCGATGATATATTCATTCGGATAGTTGCGTGCGATATTGCGATAGACCGGTTCATCGGCGAGATAACCGTCGATTTTTCCGGCTTCCAATGCAGTCGGTATATCGCTCATGGCATTGAGATATTCCGTCCGGCAACCCGGCACTTTCTCCTCGGCGATCTTATCGAAAACAGAGCCGGTGACAACGCCGATCCGCTTTCCTTCCATATCCTTTGCCGAGGTGAACCCCGTGCCTGCACCGACGTGTTGTCCGACAAGGACGGTACCGCCGTGATAGTTCGGTTCGGAGAAAAGCATACTCTCTTTGCGTTCTTCCGTGATACTGATGGTGCAAGCACCGATATCCGCTTTTCCCGTCGTGACTGCGGCGATCAGTGCGTTGAAACTGTAGTCGGTGACTTCGAGCATGTAACCGTATTCACGGCAGAACTGTACAAGCAGTTCGATGTCATATCCGCCGTATTCTCCGTTTCCCGTCAGCATATCGAATACCATGCCGGACTCCGTGCTGGTTGCAAAGCGCAAGGTGCCGTTTTCACCGGTAAGACCGGAATAATCAATATGTGCCTTGCTTGCATCACCGTCGATCCACTTTTCTTTGGCTGCGTCCACGGTACCGTCTTCCCATGCCCGGTGCAAAAACGCATTGAGCTGGGTGCAGATCGTTTCGTACCGTTCATTCCCTTTCGGGAAAATGTAGGCATATTCGTCTTCGCTAAACTGCTCGATGACATACTGTGACGGATAGATACGGGAAAAAGACCGAAAGATCGGTTCGTCGATCACGTAGGCATCGACCTTTTCCGTATCCAGTGCCACCGGCAGATCGGGATCGGCATTGAAGTAGGCGATGTCCACGCCGGGGATATTCTCCTGTGCTAACTGATCGAAAATCGTGCCGGTGACCACGCCGACACACTTCCCCTCCAGTTCCCGTGCGGAAGCGTAGTCCGCAGTCGTCTCTGTTTTTGATCCGCATCCTGCAAGCAATGTCACCGACAGTGCAAGCAGGAGCAGAAATGCCATGATCCGTTTCTTTGCCATTGTTCTCCCCCTCTTTTTTTCGAAAAATAACCTTTCGGAATGATGCAAAAAACCCGAACTACAGGATGAACCCCGTCGCCAGTGCCCCGCCCGCCGCCGCCAGTGCCACCACGATAAGCGGCAGACGGCAGTATGCCATCACCAGAGCGATGCCCGTCCCCACCAGTGCCGTCACCGTGTTGCCGGTGGAATAGAAAATGGACGGGAATGTCATGGCGCTGAGCACCGCATAGGGCAGATACCGCAACAGATCCTGCACAAAGCGGGAACGAATCTGCTGACGGAACAGGGTAAATGGTAGCATTCGAATGAGATAAGTCGATCCCGCCATCACCAGAATATAGAGAAGCAGTACTGTTGTTTTCATGTTTTTTTCTCCGTTTCTTCTTCCCCTGTCGGCTTGTCCGACTTTTCCTCCGACACACCGGGGAACAGCCATGCCCCCGCCGCCGAAGCGAACAGAGCGCTGATGATCACGGCAAACCCGCTCGACAGCCACGGCATCGCATAGCGGAACAGGCAACTGAACGCCGCCGCAAACAGTATTACAAGGAGGATACGCCGATCCTCACGGGCAGGCGGCAGGATGATGGCAAGGAACATCCCGTACAACAGCAGTCCCAGCGCATCGGTGATCATCGTCGGCAGCAGTTCCCCCGCCAGTGTGCCCAGTGCCGTGCCGGATGTCCACCCGATGATCGGGGTGATGATCAGCCCCGCCATATACGGTGCACCGATCAAGCCGGGTTGAGATGCCGCCATGGCATACACCTCATCGGTGATGCCGAACGAAAGCAACATCCGCTTGCCGGTGGTGAAAGAACCGTCCAGCTTCTGCGATAGCGAGATGCCCATCAGCGCATAACGGATATTGATGACCAACTGGGTGATGATCATTTCCACCATTGTTCCGGCGGCGGCGATGATCTCCACCCCCGCCACCTGTCCCGCCGAGGTCAGGTTGGTCAGGGAGATGCCGATCGCCGCCCAGACGGGCAGTCCCAGCCGTATGGCCTTTATACCGAAGCCGAAGGAAACAGACAGATAACCCATGGCGATGGGAATCCCATGGACTAACCCACGGCGAAAAGAAGATACAGCCATAACCGAAAATATCCTTTCCCACATTATTGAACCTGCATAAGCAAGCATACCATACCGGCAGACAAAAATCAATGAAAAAAACGCAAAAAGGGGCGGATTATTGACAGTCTGAACGAAAAAGAGCATGAGGAGGCGGTTTTTTCCGTCTTTTTCCCAAAAAGTAAAAAAAAACTTGCATTCTACAGCCGTTTGTGGTATAGTATGGAAGATGAATGAAGTATGGACAAAGGAGTGGGGTGACCCGCTCCTTTGTCCGTAAGTACAGTTTTCCAAGGGGAGGCAATGCCGTGGGGACAGAAAAGAAGAGCAATTCCGGCAACATCGTTGAGCGGGTGACACAATTAGTTTCCCCCATTACAGCAGAACACGGACTGATGCTGTGGGATGTTCGGTTTGTCAAGGAGGGGGCTGATTGGATCCTTCGGGTGACAGTCGACCGGGAGGATGCTCCTGTATCCATCGACGACTGTGTCCATGTTTCACGGCAGTTAAACCCACTGTTGGACGAAGCGGATCCCATTCCGCAATCCTACTGTCTGGAAGTCACCTCTCCGGGGGCTGAAAGAGAGCTTACCCGTCCGGCACATTTCGCTTACTATGAAGGATATCCTGTAAACATCAAGTTTTACCGTCCGGACGAAACCGGTCAACGGGAGATCGCCGGCATTCTGATCACTGCCGATGCCGAGACTCTGACAGTGGAGACGGAGGACGGCACATCCCGCACATTTGACCGCAAAGCGATCGCCGCCGTCCGCGCTATTGACGATTTCACAGACGACGGCACTGACATCTGAACCGTATATTATCGAGAAAGGAACGATCATCGACATGACAAGCAAAGAAACGGTAGAGTTTTTTGAGGCCCTCAAAGGTCTGGCAAAGGAAAAAGGATTGGAGACAGACTACCTGTTAGAGAAGATCAAAACCGCCATCATCTTGGCTGTACGCAAAGATTTCGGCGGAAAAGACAACATCGTTATCGTGATGGATCCCGAAACAAACGAATATTCCGTCTCCGTCCGCAAGACGGTAGTGGAAGAAGTCAGTGATCCGGATGAAGAACTGACGCTGGATGAAGCCCTGCGGTACGACAAGCGGGCGAAGATGGGCAAAGTTATTGATATCAAGCTGGAGCCGAAACAGTTCGGCAGGATCGCCGCCCAATCCGCTAAGCACATTATCCGGCAGGGCATTCGGGAAGGGGAGAAAAACCAGCAGGTACTGGAATTCCAGCGCCGCACACAGGAACTGGTCACCGCCGAAGTCACCCGGATTGATCCCCGCTCCGGCGCCGCCACCGTCCGGGTGGGACACGGTGAAACAGTCCTGCCCAAGAATGAGCAAATCGAAACAGATGTCTTTAAAGAAGGCGATCTGATCAAGATATACGTGGTGGATGTCAAGGAAACGGAAAAGGGGATGCGGGCTTTGGTTTCCCGTACCCATCCCGGTTTGGTCACCCGACTGTTCGAGAATGAAGTGCCGGAAATATTCAACGGTACAGTGGAGATCAAATCCGTTGCCAGAGAGGCAGGATCCCGCACCAAGATGGCGGTGCTGTCCCACGACGAAAATGTCGATGCCATCGGTGCCTGTATCGGTCAACGGGGCACACGTGTGGCTGATATCGTAGAGGAACTCGGCGGAGAGAAGATCGACATTGTGGAATACAATGAAGATCCTGCTGTGTTTATCGCCGCCGCCTTAGCCCCTGCCAAAGTGCTGAAGGTCGATCCGGCAGCAGACGGCAGTAAGGCATGCAAGGTCACCGTACCGGATGCCCAGTTGTCCTTGGCGATCGGAAACAAAGGACAGAACGCCCGGTTGGCGGTGAAACTGACCGGATGGAAGATCGACATCCGTCCGGAAAGCGGGTTCTACGGGGAAGACAGTGATGACAGCGAAAAGGCTGCCGAAGAAACAAAAAACTGACAGACCAATAGGATCTTATCGGAGGAAACAACATGGCACACGAGAAGAAAATTCCGTTGCGTAAGTGCAACGGTTGCGGTGAGATGAAGCCGAAAAAAGAACTGATCCGTGTCGTCCGCAGTCCGGAAGGCGAGATCTCTTTGGACCCGGTCGGAAAAAAAGCCGGTCGTGGGGCTTATCTCTGTCCTGCCCCGTCGTGTTTGAAAGCCGCCGCCAAAGCCCGGCGGCTGGA
>JAZLKY010000414.1:0-1150 GCA_045597885.1 Acutalibacteraceae bacterium
GGGGTTGTGCTACTTGTCATGCTTGGCAAGAGGGTAGGCTGTGGGCTCTGCCGGGGTGGCTTGGAGGGTATACAGATCCCCGTACTGCTCCTGATAGTCGGACAGCCGCTCCGGCATATGGTTGAGCACCTCGGCGGTGAACTGCTGTGCCGTCTTGTCGGTCAGATCGGTGCCAAGCCACTTGGCATTGAGGCACGCCTCGTTCATGCCGACCAGTCCGATGGTGGAGAAGTGGTTGGCGAATGTGCCGAGATACCGCTTTGTATACGGATACAGACCGTTGTCGAGCAACCGGGTGATGACGGTACGCTTGACCTTCAGCGAACGGGCGGAGATATCCATCAGTTTATCGAGCCGTTTGAAGAAGTCCGCCTTGTCGGTCGCCAGATAGGCGATCCGGGGCATATTGATGGTGACAACACCGACACTGCCGGTGGATTCGCCACTGCCGAAGAAACCGCCGCTCTTTTTCCGCAGTTCCCGCAGATCGAGGCGCAGACGGCAGCACATCGAACGCACATCGCTCGGCTCCATGTCGCTGTTGATATAGTTGGAGAAATAGGGAGTGCCGTATTTGGATGTCATCTCGAACAGCAGTTTGTTGTTCTCGGTCTCGCTCCAGTCGAAGTTGCGGGTGATGGAATAGGTGGGGATGGGATACTGGAAGCCACGCCCGTTAGCATCGCCCTCGATCATCGTCTCGATGAATGCCCGGTTGATCATATCCATCTCGGCTTTGCAGTCTTTATATTTGAAGTCCATCTCTTTGCCGCCGACGATACAGTTGAGCTCCGCCAAGTCAGCCGGGACCGTCCAGTCGAGCGTAATGTTGGAGAACGGTGCCTGGGTGCCCCAACGGGACGGGGTGTTGACACCGTAGATGAAGGACTGGATGCAGTTCTTCACCTCATAGTAGGACAGGTTGTCCACCCGGACGAAGGGAGCCAGATAGGTGTCGAAGGAGCTGAACGCCTGTGCGCCCGCCCATTCGTTCTGCATGATGCCGAGGAAGTTCACCATCTGGTTGCAGAGGGTGATGAGGTGGCTGGCGGGCATGGAGGTGATTTTTCCGGGCACGCCGCCCAGACCCTCGGTGATGAGCTGCCGCAGGCTCCATCCGGCGCAGTAGCCGGTGAGCATACTCAGGTCA
>JAZLKY010000415.1:0-14405 GCA_045597885.1 Acutalibacteraceae bacterium
CTGTGCCATGACGCCGGCAGAACGGGCAAGCTGAGCACCCTTGCCGGGATACAGCTCCACATTGTGGATAAATGTACCGGTGGGGATGTTGCTCAGTGGCAGTGCGTTACCGGGCTTAATATCTGCAGAAGCACCGGCAACAACGGTGTCACCGACTTTCAGACCGAGAGGAGCGATGATGTACCGCTTCTCGCCATCCTCATAAGCGACCAGCGCAATGTGTGCGCTGCGGTTGGGATCGTACTCCAGCGTCATGACCGTACCGACGGCATCCAGCTTGTTGCGCTTGAAGTCGATGATACGGTATTTCTGCCGGTTTCCGCCGCCACGGTGGCGGATGGTGATCCGGCCATAACTGTTACGACCGGCATTTTTGGATTTGGGAGCCAACAAACTTCTTTCCGGAGCGACCTTGGACAATCCGCTATAATCAATGACGGACATTCCACGGCGACCGGGAGTAGTCGGCTTGTAGTTCTTTGTAGCCATTCTATTCACACTCCTATTTTCAGGCTGCATTCAAATGCGTGCCTGGCTTAGCGGGAACCGCCACAGCCTCCCGGCTGAGAGCTCCCATACATCGCCCGGCTCGTTCGGATCGGATTGATCAGAACATACCGTCGAAGAACGCAATGGTCTTGGAATCTGCCTTCAGGGTGACAACGGCTTTCTTCCAATCGGAAGTGTAGCCTTCGAAGCGTCCCATGCGGCGCTTCTTCCCCTTCATACTGATGGTGTTCACCTTGGCGACCTTCACGCCGAAGATCTCCTCGACCGCCTTGGCGATCTCGATCTTGTTGGCGCTGTCAGCCACACGGAAGGTGTACTTCTTCTCGCCCAGAACCGAGACGGATTTCTCCGTGATAACGGGGGCGAGGATAATGTCACGAGCGTTCATTATTTGTATACCTCCTCAATCTGAGCCACCGCATCCTTCACAACGATGAAGTTGTCGGCATTCAGAACATCGTAAACATTCAGCGTATTGACCAAAGCGGTCTTGACACCGGGAATGTTACGGGCGGCAAGAATGACCTTTTCGTCCTTTTCCGGCAGAACCAACAGCGTTTTGCCCTCCGCTTTGAGAGCGGCAAGCATGGTGACGATCGTCTTGGTCTTGATCTCATCCATCGTCAGCTTGCTCAGGATCTTCATCTCATCGGCAGCCACCTTGGAGGAGAATGCCGACTTCAGTGCCAAACGGCGCACCTTCTTCGGCAGGACAAAACGGTAACTGCGGGGCTTCGGGCCCAAAGCGATACCGCCATGTGTCCACTGGGGAGCACGGGTAGAACCCTGGCGGGCGTGACCGGTGCCCTTCTGACGCCACGGCTTTTTGCCGCCGCCACTGACTTCGGTACGTGTCTTGGTGGACTGAGTTCCCTGACGCTGGTTGGCAAGGTAATTGACAACGGCGCTGTGCAACACTGCCTCATTGGGCTCGATGCCGAACACTTCTTCACTCAATTCCATCGAACTGGTCTTACGACCGGACATACTGTAAACAGATACTGTAGGCATTAGAAACTCCTCCTTTCTCAGGCTTTCTTAACGGTGTCGGAAATCACCACAATGCTCTTGCGGGCACCGGGGACGGCACCTTTGACAGCGATGAGATTGTTCTCAGTGTCGATCTTGACGATCTCTAAGTTCTGCACAGTCACCCGCTCTGCACCCAGGTGGCCGGCTCCCTTCATTCCCTTATAGACACGGGAGGGAGAGGAACAGGCGCCCAAAGAACCGGCATGCCGTGCCACGGGACCGGAACCGTGAGACTCCTTCAGGCGGGAATGATTCCAGCGCTTGATCGCACCGGCATATCCCTTACCTTTGCTGACGCCGACCACATCAATGTGATCCCCTTCGGCAAAGGTGTCTGCCTTGACGATGTCGCCGACATTCAGCGCATCGCAATCGGCAAAGCGAAACTCACGCAAGGTGCGCTTGGGTGCTACATCGGACTTGCCGAAATGCCCCTTCATAGGTTTGTTCACCTTTTCGGCTTTGACATCGCCGAATCCCATTTGAACGGCAGCGTATCCGTCGTTCTCAGGGGTTTTCTTCTGGACAACAACGCAGGGACCCGCCTCAATGACGGTCACCGGAACGACATTGCCCTTCGCATCGAAGATCTGTGTCATACCGATCTTCTTGCCAATGATACCTTTCTTCATTTCTATACCTCCTTGGTTATTGGTTGATCAATTCCTCCCACGGTCGCCTGCCGCAGCTTTCCGAAGGGTCGGAGTTCTCGGTGAGGCGGAGAAGAGTTGACCAACATGACCTCGCTCAGCAGATACCGCAAACCGTATTACAGTTTGATCTCAATATCCACCCCGGCGGGGAGCTCAAGGCCCTGCAAGGCCTCAACGGTTTTGTTAGACGGTCTGAGAATGTCGATCAGACGCTTGTGGGTGCGGGTCTCAAACTGCTCACGGGCATCCTTGTACTTGTGTACGGCGCGCAGGATGGTCACCACTTCCTTCTCGGTGGGGAGCGGCACGGGCCCGGACACACGGGCACCGGTACGGTGGGCGGTTTCTACGATCTTGCCGGCGGCTTGATCCACCAACTGATGATCGTAACCCTTGATGCGGATACGGATTTTTTCTTTGACTGCCACTTTAAAAACGCCTCCTTGAAATTTTGGTTGGCGGGCGATGCTGAAAGCTGACACTGTGCCGGGTGTTCCCACCCTGCCCATGAAAAAACCGGCAATCTGCCGCAACAGATTCCGGGGCTACCCAGCATCCTGCATCAGGTGATGACAAAATTCGCAAGTCCCGTCAGCGCCGCCCGTTGGGCAGACAGACACCGTCTGTTCGTCAATCACCGCACACAGTATTCTTTCGCCCGGTTTGAAATCGGACATACTCCACGGAAAAACCGGCTTCCTTGAGCCGCAACCTCCCGCTTCATCGCATATCGTGCAGTCTGCACAGCAACAGGGCATACCACGCCCTGTCATAAGCGTGCTTGACTATCATACTATAAAGGAAAACGAATTGCAAGCATTTTTTTGCCAGTTATGAAAAAAATCCCCGCCAAAGATACACAAAATTTTTGGCGGGAATTTGGCTATTATTGCTAAATCGGTGTTTTTACGGGCAATTTAAACTGTACAGACAACAATTTGCCCGGTTTTAACGATTGCCGGCGTACTTTTCGGTACAGGCTTTCATAGCATCCCATTGTTCTTCCATGCATTCGACCAAACGGAACTGTGTGCGGCACCGCACCAGATTGTGCTCCGGATATGCCGTTTTGAAGTACACATCGCCCTGCAGATAATCCGCCAGGAAGCGCATCCCGCACTCCATGGTCATCATCTTAGCCCCTTCGGGCATCAGCCGGATCTCACCGTTGGTCAGCATCCCGCCGCACCCGTCAAGAAATCCCTTGGCGTAAATATCGAACAGATCCATGTCCAGCGATACCTTTGACAGATCTTTTTCGTCCTCGGCAGCAGTGTTGGCGCCGAAGCGGATCGCATCCCCGAAATCCGTCACCGAAAAACCGGGCATGATCGTATCGAGGTCGATCACGCACAGCGCTGTACGGGATGCCTCATCCAACATGACGTTGTTGATCTTTGTGTCGTTATGGGTGACACGCTTTGGCAGCACCCCGGCGGCACAGGCATCCTCCAGCACCGAATAAAATGCCGCCCGTTCCTTGACAAAGGCGATCTCTGCCGCAACATCCGCCGCCCGATGGCATACATCTGCCTCCACCGCCGCCAGAAAATCCCGGTACCTTTTCGGCGTGTTGTGAAAATCCGGAATGGTTTCGTGCAATTTTTCCACCGGATAGTCGTGAAGAAGCCGTTGAAAATCACCGAAAGCATAGGCACACTGATAAAAATCTTCTGTCGTATCCGGCTTTTGCAGACATATGGCATCCTCCACAAAATAATATGCCCGCCAGCAGTCGATCTCATTTTCCCGGAACAGAAATCCACCGTCTTTCAGTTCCACCAGCCGCAGCACCCGACGGGGGTCCGAAAGGCGCTCTTGCAGGAATGCCGTCACATTTTCGATGTTTTCCATCATCTCCAGTGGTTGACTGAACACATAGGTGTTGATCCGTTGCAGGATATACAGCGCTTCCTTTCCGTCTGCCATGCGTACCGTTATCAGAAAAGTGCCGTTGATATGCCCCTCTCCGTAGGGGGTGCAGGAACAGATCTCTCCGCCGAATGCGAAGCGTTCTGCGACAGCCAATACCGCCGCCTCATTATAAGCCGCCATTGCCGTAATTCCTTTCCGATTATATCCTTATGTATTATCATACAGACATTTCCGGTTTTGTCAAGTCTATCTCACAGCTTCTCTGCCAGATATGCCGCCATAGCGGCACCCATATGACTGTAACCGTTCAAGCTGGGGTGAGTACCGTCGGGAGACAGCTCAACGCCCCATGTGTGGGTGGGGACCAGCACCACCCGATCGCCCAGAGCCGTCTTCATCCGGGCAAAGCCCGCTTCGATCCCTTCCTGCCGACAACATTTGTCCGACAACGGTTCCAGAATGTAAAATACGGCATGCGGATACCGATCGGCAAGCTTGTCCAAAAAAGCCGCATAATGCTCTGCAAAATATGTCACATGACCGGCGGCTTTTTCCGCTTCGTTATCCAAATAATCATTGGTTCCAAGAAAAACCACGACCGCATCCGGATCCCGATCATAGCGGAAAGAATAAGTACCGGCATTCGCCACACTGCCGCTTCGCCCGGTTTTAAAATAGTAGGTTTCCATGCCGGTCAGGGGATCTTTATCCTTGGGCCAGCCCCATCCTTCGCACAAAGACATTCCGCCAACAGAATCATTAGAGTAGTCACAATCCAGCAATTCTCCACAGCAAGAGGAAAAACCGGGATACGCGGCCGTGATGGAATCTCCAATAAATTTCACATACGGTGTTGCCACCAAACGGCAATCCGAAAGCAGTTCCCGCACAGCCACACCAGTCAAGCTCAACCGGGCATTATCAGTCATAGCGATCTTTACCCGATGGGTGCTTTCTCCGGCAGGGATACGGATCTGCCCGTCAAAATCCACCGTATACTTTTCTCCGTCAATAAAAACCGCCACCGGTCGGTCGGTAGAACCCTGCAATGCCAAATCGGTACCCCGGTAGACAAATTTTACAAAGCATACTTTGGAATAGGATACCAAATTGCCCGTGCCGTCCTCCTCCCATTTCCCTAAAAAACGAAGACGTTCATCGGAATAGGGATAAAATGTCATGTTCTCGCCGATATTCATTATTTTTGCTCCTTTCCTGTCAACCTGATCAGTCTTTCCATTTTTTAGCACTGATAAACTCAAACGGAGAGCCAAAATTCCCGCCATTGAACGGTCGGACGGTGATCCCCTCTGTGTCTGCTGCGATCCCGTAATACCGCCGGGGGAAACTGATCGGTACGGAAGGGCATTGCTGGCGAAGTAATGTCTCCAAAGCCTGCAATTCCTGTCTTCCGCCCTTTAAAGCGGCACGGCAGGCACCGTCCATCCCCCCGTCGGAGAAGCGAGATAGATTTCCCGCCGCCCCGGTCGCATAGCTCCACAGGTTCTCCGCTCCGGTCAAGCCGGTAGCCGTTACTGTATACAAAGCGATCTGATAATTCCCTGTCTGCACGGAAGCCCCCAGTTCTTCCTCGCTGACAAGCTGAAGAGCGCAGTGCAGTTTGAGATTCTTTTGCCATGATTGCACCAGATACCGGGCAACATTGGCACTGATGTCATCCGATGCCGCCACCATGGTGAATCGAGGGGGAGCCGTACCGTTCAGCGCCTCCTCCCATTGATCCTGCGCTCTGGCAACATCGGTACGGAACCGGGAGGAATTCTGTTCGTCCCGATAAATCTCTTTCCCCTTGACGGTGCCATCAGGGGCAATATAGCCCGTGGCGGCAGGCTCGCCGTTCTTCTCCAAATAGTCATAAATGCTCGACCATTCCAGCGCATCCCGTAATGCCCGCCGCACCGTGCCGGAAGACAGCCACTCGTCAGAGGTGTTGAACCACAGGCTCCGTACCGTATCCTGAAGACCGACCACGCTGATCCCGGCATCCTCCGCCTCGTTCACTTCGGAAGACAGCAACGGTATCACATCCATATCGCCATTTTGCAAAGCATCCAGTGTCCTGTCTCCGTCAATGACGAACCGCACCGCCTCCGGCAAAACATTCCGGGTGTCCCGGTATGTTTCGTTTCGGTGCAATAACAGTGATTTTCCGTGTTCCCACGCCGTCAGCACAAAAGGACCGTTGGTGATCAAATACTGTTTCTCCAAGCCGTAACGCCCGGAAGCATAAGCAAAAAATGCCCGGTTACAAGGCAAATACGGGGTGGCTGCCAACCGCTCCGGAAAACCGGCGTCCGGTGCCTCCAAGGTGATCGTCAGATGCATATCATCCGTTGCATGGACACCCAAAGCATCTACTGTACGCTGACCGCTCCGCACCGCCCTGGCGTTGACGATCCCATCCAGTTCATCTGCTAAAGCGGAACCGGTAGCAGGGGATGCCAACCGTTGCAATCCGTATACAAAATCATCTGCCGTCACCGGGGTAGGCTCTTTCCACCGATTATCCTCGCTTTTGTCGCTGAGCGTACTCCAATAGGCTTCCCTCAAGGTGAAGGTATAGGTGCGACCGTCGGATGACACCGTCCAATCTGCCGCACCGGGAATCGCTTTCCCGTCCGCATCCAGTCGGGTAAGTCCCTCAAACAGTACTGACAGCACCGTTATCGAAGCGGCATCGGACGATATTTGAGGATCCAACTGGACCGGCTCCCCGTCCAACGGGAATCGAAATCCCTTTCCGCTCCCGTCATCGCCGCACCCGAACAGGGGCAACATCAGGCATACAGCCGCAATCATAGCGATCAGCCGTTTCATATTGCCCTCCTTTTATACTCAAAATAATAAATCTGCTTAATATAACTTTTTGTATATCTTTGTAAAATCAACCGAATTTTAGCATATTCGGAGGATGAATGCAATCCCTTTCGGTGAAATCGGACAAAATATGAAAAATTCCCTCTGCGTCCGTCGATACTCGCTCATAGTCACTCCCATGCGTTTCTTGAATTGCGCCGCCGCCCAACTGCCATTGGTGAACCCGCTCTCCAAAATGATCTGCGTGACGGAATGATTGCTGTTCAACAGCATATTGGCGGCATATTGCAGCCGCAGATCATTGACAAATTCCGTCACCGTCCTGCCGGTATACTGTTTCATACACCGGCAAACATGCTCCCTCGACTTGTCTGCCAGTGAAAACAGCCGTTGTGTGCCGCCGAGAAAATTGCCGTCCCGTTGCATCTGGTCGCACAGTTTTTCAAGCCACGGCGGCAGAGCGGATTCCGCCTCGGTATATTCTCCGAAACAATGGGTGAACGCCCGGAACAGAAACACCCGCAGTGCCGTTCCCCACCGGCTTTTTTCCGCCAGTGAGATGGCACAGACACCGTCCATCTGTTCGGTCAGCATGTTCAGCCGCCGCTCACTGAGCTGCACCGTCGGCGGTTCGACGGCGTTTTTTAACCTTTCCGCCGGAAAGCCATCCCCCAGATACCCGAACAGTCCGGCGGCAACAGCATCAGTGAAGGTCACATTCAAAAAGGAAAACGACTTGCCGTCCACCGTCGCATAATCATGCACGTCCGACGGGCGGATAAATACCAGCGCTCCTTTTTTCAACTGATGACGTACCCCGTTTGCCATGTGATAACAACTGCCGTCCAGCATCAGGAACAGTTCATAATAGTCGTGATAGTGCAGTCGAAAGTACTCGGTCTCACTTTGTACATATCGGTAGGAACAACCGCAGTCCACATCAACGAACCGATCCGCCGTCAACAGTTTTGCATCCATACGCCGCTCCCCCCTGCCAAAAATATCACAATACCACAGATAATATATCACAGTTCGGCTTGCATGGCAAGAAAAAAGGGAATAAAATAAAACAAAAATAACAAATTCAGAACGGAGGAGATCATATGGCATACCAACGGGAACACATCAATGTGATATGCGGCAAGCTGTTAGGGCAAAGCCGACAGACAGTAGAGGAAATCGGAGATGTTTTCTTCGTCCCCTGCGGTTACAAGACCGACAACACACCGCCCGCCGACGGATGGCAGCCGTTCGACAGCAGGGTACCCTTTTTCGGAAAGGATGACATCCACTACTGGTTCAAAGCCTCCTTTAAGACCCCCGCCGTCGATGAACACCATCAGTTGTTCTTCACCCAGACGACCGGACGGGAAGGGCAGTGGGATGCCATCAACCCGCAGGGATTGCTGTACCTCAACGGAAAGATGGTGCAGGGACTGGATACCAACCACACCGAGGCGTATCTGGAACCGGATACCGACTACGATATGCTTGACTATGTCTACATTCTCAGTGGGAAAGATCAGGTATACATCCGTCTTTCTCTCATCTCGGTCGACACCCGGATCGAAAAACTGTACTACGATCTGAAAGTGCCTCTGGATGCCGCCTGTCTGCCTACCGTTTCCGAGCCGACACGGAGCCGTGTGCTGAATGTGCTGGAACAGGCTGTCTCTCTGCTCGATCTGCGACAGCCGTTCAGTGAGGAATACTTCGCTTCCATTGCGGCGTGTGAGGCATTTTTGGAAGAGGAGTATTACAATAAACTCTGCTCGACCGAGGGGAAGCCCGTTGTTAACTGCATCGGACACACCCATATTGACGTCGAATGGCAGTGGTCCTGTTTCCAGACGGCAGAAAAGATGCAGCGCAGTTTTTCCACCGCCAAATCGCTGATGGATCACTATCCCGAATACAAATTCATGCTGTCCCAACCGCAGTTGTATCAGTATCTCGAAAAGGAAGCACCGGAAAAATACGAGGAACTCAAACAGTTGGTCAAGGACGGCAGATGGGAACCGGAAGGCGCCATGTATCTCGAAGCGGACTGTAACCTGATCAGTGGCGAAAGCTTTGTCCGGCAGATCCTGCAGGGCAAAAAATACTTCAGGGAAGCTTTCGGCGTAGAAAGCCACATCCTGTTCCTGCCCGATGTATTCGGTTACAGTGCCGCCCTGCCGCAGATCCTTATGAAAAGCGGTGTGCGCCATTTTGTCACCAGTAAGATCAGTTGGAACGACACCAACACCATGCCGGTGGACACCTTCCTGTGGCGTGGACTGGACGGCACCGAGATCTTCACCAATTTCATCACCACCTGTGAGGATTCCGTTTCCGCTCCCCGTGAAACGACTTATGTCGGAAAGATCACACCCTCTCAAACGGCTGGTTGCTGGCATCGCTTCCAGCAAAAACCGTACAGTGACCGGGTGGTCAACACCTTCGGTTTCGGCGACGGCGGCGGCGGACCTACCAGGGATATGCTCGAACAGCAGCGCCGTCTGGCGAAGGGCTTGCCGGAAGTGCCCGTGACCGAGATCGGTCTTCTGCTCCCCCATTTGGACGAGGTGCGTCGTCAGTTTGACGAAGAATGCGCCCGCTCCGGCAAAACGCCCCGTTGGGTGGGAGAATTGTATCTCGAATACCATCGGGGAACATATACTTCCATCGGCAAAAACAAGCGCAACAACCGCCGCTCGGAATTCATGCTGCAAAAAGCGGAGACACTGTCTGCCATTGACCTGCTCCACGGCGGCAGTTATGATGCCCCCGGACTGTATGAGTGCTGGCGGAAGGTCCTGCACAACCAGTTCCATGACATCATCCCCGGTTCTTCCATCCATGAAGTATATGAGCTGACCGACGGCGATTATGCCGAAGTATTGTCCTACGGACAGCGTACCGTTGACGAAAAGATCGAAGCCATTGCCGGGCGATTGCATACAGACGGCGGCATGCTGGTATACAACCCGTTGGGATTTGCCCGCAAAGGGACCGTACAGGTGGACGGTGTCACCGTCGAAACGAAACAGCCGATCCCGGCATTCGGATGGACAGTGATCAAAGATCTGCCATCGGTCTGCGGCGTGACACTGGACGGAAATACGGCGGAAAACAGCCGGTATATCCTCACAGTGGACGATCAAGGACGCATCGCCCGCCTGTATGACAAACAGAACCGGCAGGAAGTGCTGTCTGCCCCCGGCAACGATATCCAGATCTTTGAGGATTATCCGTTCAACTACGACAACTGGGAGATCAGCGAATATTACAAGCAGAAAATGTGGCATATGGAGGAGGCGACGGTCACCCCGGTCACCGACGGGACCCGTGCCGGATTCCGGATCGTGCGTCCATACCGAAATTCTGCCTTTACTCAGCACATCTGGCTGTATACCGATTCTCCCCGCATTGATATCGAAACCGTAGCCGATTGGCATGAGGATCATCAGCTGGTCAAAGCGGCATTCCCGTTGAACATCAAGACAAACTGTGCCACTTATGAGATCCAGTACGGTCACGTCACCCGCCCCACGCATCAGAATACCAGTTGGGAACAAGCAAAGTTTGAGGTCTACGGACACAAATGGGTGGATGTCAGCGACCACGGATACGGCGTGGCATTGCTCAACGACTGCAAGTACGGGCATAATATCGAGGACAATGTGCTGAAGATCACCCTGCTCAAGTGCGGCACCTTCCCGGACACCGCCGCCGATCAGGGAGAGCACCGTTTCACCTACTCTCTGCTGCCGCATGACGGACATCTGTGTGAAGCCGGTGTAATTGAAGAGGCTTACGGACTCAACCAGCCACTGGAGTTCCGCCCGATCCCGTCAGCAGACGGATCTTTGCCGGAAACATACTCTCCGGTGACGGTGGATGTTGTCGGCATCATACCCGAAACCATGAAAAAAGCCGAGGCGGATGACGGATTGATCCTGCGCTTATACGAAGCGTATGACCGTTGTGCCCAAGCCACGATCACCCTGCCGTCGGAGATCCGTCATGCTTATCGCTGCGATTTGATGGAAAATGTGGAGGAAGAATTGCTCATTTCCTCCCATACCGTCACACTGCCGTTCTCCAATTATGAGATCCATACACTGAAATTGACAAAATAAGCAAAGCGCATCCCCGCAATTTGGGAAAAATGCTGTTTTTGAAAAAAAGGGGTTTACAAATCCTGCAAGCGATGCTATACTCTATGATAGCTGAGAGGCTCTATTTTGAGGAAAAGGAGGGAAATCCTTATGAAGCGTACTTTGGCAATCGTTATGGTGGCGGTCATGTTGCTGTGCGTGCCGATGACGGCGCTTGCGGCGGTAAGCCCTACCGGTGAGCCTACCCATCCCGATCCCGGTCAGCAGATCACGGTCGTGGTGGTACTCTATGACGGCGACAATCCTGTTGCCCACACCTACACTTTCTCCGGTTCTACCGTTGAGGAGGGCGCTAAGCCCATCGAATTCGAAGCGGAGACCATCGTAGAAAAGGAAGGAAAGAGCGATCCGTTCGAGAAGTGGATCATCTACACCAAGAGCGGTGAGGTCGCTGTTGAAGGCAGAGACTACATCATTGTAGAGAGCACGGAGGAAGGCGGAAAGGTCATCATCAAGATCATTCCGTACACCGATGTGATCGTCACGGCGAACTACAAATCCGGCAAGACGGATGTCACCAAAGCAATAGAAGTGATGAAGGAAGAGTTGAAAAAGACTCACAAATCCGACAAGACCGGCGATGTGGCAGCTGTTGGCATGGCGGCGGTTCTGACCGTGGCTTTGGCAGGCATCTGCGTATCGAAAAAGAAGTTGGCTAAATAAGTCAACACAGTAACAAACAAAATCGCCATGGCGGAGGGTTGCCGCCACGGCGATTTTATTGTTAAACTGAAAAAGATGCAGATGTACCGTTCTTCGACCGACGGCGTACAATGGTACGTCGAGGGAGAAAACGGCGCATCTGCGCTTATTTCATTGTTGTAAAAAGAAACTCAAAAAAGATGCAGATGTACCGTTCTTCGACCGACGGCGTACAGTGGGTACGTCGAGGGAGAAAACGGCGCATCTGCGCTTATTTTGAGTTTCTTTGTTCTTTGAGGGCACGTTCTGCCTCCCGTTTCATATCCCGACGGGCGGCATCTTCCCGTTTATCATACAGTTTCTTGCCGCGACATAGTCCGACCTGTACTTTGACACGACTGCCCTTAAAATAAACCGACAGTGGGATGAGTGCCAGTCCCTGTTGCTTCAACAGCCCCAACAATCGCATGATCTCCCGCTTATGTGCCAGCAAGCGCCGCACCCGTAGCGGATCCTGATTAAAGCGATTCCCTTTTTCATACGGGCTGATGTGCATCCCGTTGATATATAACTCTCCCTTGACAACTGTACACCAGGCGTCCTTCAGATTGACACCGCCCTGGCGCAGGGATTTGACCTCAGTGCCACACAATTCGATACCTGCTTCAAAAGATTCAAGCACCGTATATTCATGAAAAGCCTTTCGATTCTCTGCGATCGTCTTGCTGCTTGAATGTGCCTCTGCCACAGCAATCACCTCCCGACCGATAGCGACAGATACTATTATAATTCGTTTCTTCCTGTCAGAGAGCGGCTTAGGGTAACCTCATCGGCATACTCCAGATCACCGCCGACGGGGATCCCATAGGCAAGCCGTGTCACCTTGATGTGCAACGGTTTCAACAGGCGGGAAAGATATACCGCCGTGTAGTCCCCCTCCACTGTCGGATTGGTCGCCATGATCACCTCTTTGACGGTCTCATCCTCTAACCGATGGAGCAATTCCTTCACCCGCAACTGTTCCGGACCTCTGCCATCCATAGGGGATATCGTCCCATGGAGGACATGATACAACCCGGCATATTCTCCGGTCCGCTCGATCGCCATCACGTCACGGGGGTCTTCCACCACGCAAATGACCGTACGGTCCCGTTGCCCGTTGCGGCAAACGGAACAGGGGGCTGTATCTGTCAGATTACAGCACACCGGGCATTCACAGATGCCGGACCGGGCATTCTTGACAGCTTCTCCAAGTGCCGCCGCCGCCTCATCCGAAATGTATAACAAATGAAAAGCCAACCGGGAGGCGGACTTTCGCCCGATTCCCGGCAACTGTTCCAATTGCTCTGTCAGCCGCTCCAAAGGTGCAATGGAATATCCCATGGGTTTCCCCTTTCCGGGCGTATCCGCCGCTTAAAATATTCCCGGCAGATTCATCCCGCCGGTGATCTTGCCCATTTGCTCCTCGGCATCCTGCGCCGCCTGCCGTTGTGCCTCGTTGACAGCCGCCATCACCAGATCGGACAGCATTTCACTGTCATCAGGATCAATGACCTCTGGCTGAATAGCCAATGCCGTGATCTGATGCTGTCCGTTGACCGTGGCGGAAACCGCACCGCCACCGGCGTTGGCGGTATATTCTTTTGCTTCCAGTTCTTGTTGCAATGATGCCATATCATCCTGCATTTTCTGTGCTTGACGAAGCATATTCTGCATATTGCCGCCGCCCATGCCTTGGGGAAGTCTTGCTTTCATGATCATTCCATCCTTTTCTGTTATTTTTCGGTAACTGATACGCCTGCCCGCCGACCGGCATCCATTAACTGCGCCAGGGGGTCAAACGGTGCCGTGTTGACAACCGTGCTGTGCCGCAATCCGAGCCGCCCGACCACCGTTCCCGTTGCATCCGTAATGGCGGCTTTCAGTAAACTGCGATTTTCATCCGAAGCGATTAGTTCTTTGAACATGGCATTTTCCGTACAGATGATCAGCCTGTTGCCCTGCAATACTGCTTGGGAATCCACCAACACCCCATACAACGGCATACAAGTCCGTTGCAGCCGCTCCAACACCTCTCCCCACTGTGAGAACGGCTGCTCCTCCTCCGCCTCAACGGCGGAGGGGATCTCCTCTTTCTTTTCGGCAGGAACAGTGGCACGTGGCTCCGGCACAGATTCCGACGCAGGCTCCGGCAACGGTTTGGCAGGCGGTGTCGGCGCAACAACAGGCGCCCCGCCACTCCGTATCGCCCCTTCAAGATCGGCGATCCGCCGCAGAATAGCATCCAAATCGGTGCTGAGTGCGGGATCACACAAACGCAGCACCGCCATCTCCATCTCTACCCGGCGGGAGACACCGCCACGCAAACGGTCCAAAGCTGTCTGCAGTACCGTCATCGTGTACAGTACAGATGACATCTCCATCTGCTCTGCCAAACGGCGCATCTCGCGGATCTCCTCTGCAGTCGCCACCACCAGTTCTCCGGGTTCCCGCACACTTTTGATCACCATCAGGTCACGCATGAACCCGATCCACTCGCCGCACAGCCGCTCCATATCCTTTGAAGAACGGTACAGACGGTCGATCAGCCGCAAGGCTCCCGCACCGTCCCGGCTATTCACACAGCGTGTCAGCTCTATAAGCATATCCCGACCGGCAATCCCGGCGCAAGCCGTGACGGTATCCACATCAA
>JAZLKY010000416.1:0-5523 GCA_045597885.1 Acutalibacteraceae bacterium
CCCGTCGGCAACGGTATAGTCGAACGGATAGAACACATCCTCCACATACAGACGGCCAAAACCGGCAGCATCAAAATAATAGCAGGCGCTATCCTCATACATCCAGTTGCCGACGATCCGCCTTTCTTCAGCCGTTGGAGCACCGCTTGTTCCGGATGCGATCTCGATCTCCGAAACAGCAGTATCATCATCTTTCGGCATTGTCAGTAGCAGAATAACAGTCACCGCCACGGCTGATAACACGAGGAAAATGATCAAGCCGGGTAAAATGCGGGTGGTATTGCTTCGGTGCTGTGCGTGAGTCCTTGCCATGTCCTCTCGTCCTCCCGTCATCCTTGTTCTTTTCGCCATTATACATCCTTTTCCTTTATTTTGTCAATAAAAAACAAGGTTTTCACGGTTTTGTCTTGACTTAGCGTTGCGGGGATGATAGAATATAAAAGCAATTTGACAAAGAAATAGGTGAGCCGATTGAATGTACTGGAAGAAGCGGTGATTTTTGCGACGCAGGCCCATGAAGGGCAACGTCGAAAATTGGCAAAAATCCCGTATATTTTGCACCCCCTGGAGGTGGCGGGGATCATCGGAACGATGACTGATGATCTGGAGACGATGGCTGCCGGCGCCCTGCATGACACGATTGAGGACTGTCATGTTGATCCGATGGAGATCCGACGTCGATTCGGGCCCCGTGTAGCGGCATTGGTCCAGAGTGAGACAGAAGATAAGCTTTCCAACCGCCCTGCGTCAGAAACCTGGTATGAGCGCAAGCTGGAATCGTTACTGATGCTCAAGCATACGACTGATCGGGATGTCAAGATCCTGTGGATGGCGGATAAGTTGTCCAACATCCGTTCTTTTTACCGTTCCTATCTGCGTATCGGCAATGATGTGTGGTTGGGGATGAATCAAAAGGATCCCAAGATGCAGGCATGGTATTATAAGACGATCGCCAAGTATCTCTATGAAGAACTGGGCAGTACGGCGGCTTACAAAGAATATGTTGAATTGGTAGAAAAGATTTTCGGAAAGGATGATATCAATGACGACCAACTCGAAGATTGACAACGGTATTCTGACACTGATTCTGGAGGGACGGGTGGATTCTTCCAACGCAACAGAAGTTGGGGAACAGTTAGATGCTTTGCTCGCTGCCGATCCTCATGAGGCGGTTATTTTGGATATTGAGAATTTGGAATATATTTCCAGTGCCGGCTTGCGGGTGGTGCTTCGTCTGCGGAAATTGGAGCCGTCTCTGAAGGTGATCAATGCTTCCAGTGAGGTGTATGAGATATTTGAAATGACCGGCTTTACCGAGATGCTGACGATCGAAAAGGCATACCGACGTCTGTCGGTAGACGGATGCGAGGTCATCGGACAGGGCGCCAACGGAAAAGTGTACCGCTTGGATCCCGATACGATCATCAAAGTTTATCTCAATCCTGATAGTTTGCCGGATATCCAGCGTGAGCGTGAATTGGCACGGCGGGCATTCGTATTGGGTATTCCTACGGCTATTCCCTATGATGTTGTCAAAGTGGGGGACGGCTACGGTTCTGTTTTCGAGCTGTTGAATGCCACCTCTTTCGCTAAGTTGATCAAGGCTGATCCCGATCATGCTGACAAATATGTTGCGATGACGGTCGATCTGCTTAAAAAGATCCACTCCACTGAGGTCAAGCCGGAAGATATGCCGGATATGCGGGAGGTGGCGATCAAATGGGCGACCTTCCTCAAGGACTACCTCCCGGCTGATAAGGCGGAAAAACTGGTCAAATTGGTAGAGGATGTCCCGGTCGTACATACCATGATGCACGGAGACTATCACATCAAAAATGTCATGCTGCAGGACGGCGAGATCCTGCTGATCGACATGGATACGCTTTGCCAAGGGCATCCGGTATTTGAACTGGCATCGGTATTCAACGCCTATATAGGCTTCTCGGCAGAGGATGACGATCCGCTTATGTGCACCTTCCTGGGCATCCCCAGAAAGACGAGCGAGGCGATCTGGAACAAGACGCTGGAGTTGTATTTCGACACCACCGATCCCGCAGTGTTGGATGAGATGGGGAAGAAAGCCATGCTGATCGGTTATACCCGTCTGATGCGCCGTCTTATCCGCCGCCACGGACTGGAGAACGAGCGGGGGCAGAAAGCGGTGGCATTCTACAAAGAACGTATTTTGCAGTTGCTGGACGAAGTGGACACGTTGACATTTTGATTGATCCGTCATGATATCGGAGGACAGCTATGAAGCCTTTACGGTTGGATGAGCTGACATTGGAGCAGAAGATCGGTCAGGTGTTGATCGCCCGTGGGTTGCATGATGAGGAAGACTTTCAGTTTGCGCTGGATCTCATCCGTCATCATGCATTGGGCGGTGTTCAGTGTCCTGTATGGCGGGACGGATTTGACCGAACGATGCCGGCGGTACTGGAAGCGGCGGATTATCCGCTCTTTGTGGCGGCGGATATGGAATGGGGATACCCATTCGGTGATCTGACGATGGCAGGTAACATGGCATTGGGAGCGTTGGACGATCCCGAAGCGGTATATCATTTTGCGACGGTAACGGCGATCCAGGCGAAGAATGCGGGGTTCAATATGATATGGAGTCCCGTGGTCGATGCCGCCGATTTTGACCGCCCCAATGTGATCACCCGTTGTCTGAATGCCGATCCTTCCCGTATCGGACGGCTGTCAACGGCATATATGCGGGCTTTTTCCGATTGCGGAGTGATCGGTTCCGCCAAGCATTTTCCTTCCGGGGATGATAATGCTGTCGATTCCCATATGACGGAGAGTCTTTGCAACAAGACGAAGCAGGAACTGCTCGACGGCAATCTGAAACCGTATCTGGAAATGATGGCGGCGCTCGGTGAGGACATGGCCGGCATCATGGTGGGACACACCCGATGCCCGAAGATTGATCCCGATTATCCGGCATCACTGTCAAAGGCATGCATTGATATTATCCGGGAAGCAGGATTTGACGGATTGGTGATCACCGATTCTCTTGCCATGACCGGAATTATTCAGGAATTTGGTGATGTACGGACACTGGGACTGGCAATGGCGGCAGGAAACGATCTGCTGCTTCCCAATTTCCGGATATCATTCCGTGATTCTTACCGCTATCTTCTGCAGGCATACCGGGATGGGATGTTCTCGGAAGGACGGCTCAATGAGGCGGTGTCCCGTGTGCTCAAAGCACAGGAACGTACCCTGCGCCGCCCGCCCCGGACAACGATCACCGAGGAAGACCGTCAGTTTGTGCGGCGCATTGACAGGGATTGTATCTGTGCCTTGACCGCTCCCGGTGTTTCTCCTGCACTGGACACGCAAAAGCGGCATTTGTTCGCCATTGATACCGAAAATATTTACCTGGACGGTGACGGGAACGTCTCGTTAGAGATTAAAAACGCTGCTTGGTGGGATCCGCAGGGGATCGCTGACCGTCTGAAGCAGGAGTTTCCGCAGTCGGATGTGCTGTTTTTCAGTGAATTCCCCAGTTGGGAACAGAATCAGAACATCTGCTATGCCGCCACCAGTCACGATGATGTAGTGTTTGTTACCTTTACGCAGGGCAACTGTTATGAGGGTACCGACGGGTTGACCGAGCGGGTACGTAAACTAATGGAATCCATGCAGAAAAAGATTGCCGCCGTGGTGCATTTCGGCAATCCTTATGCACTCGAAAAGATTGTGCCTGTTCCCCGGATGCTGTTCGGCTTCATGGGGAAGGAATGTGTGCAGTACGGACTGGATGTCCTCTGTGGGAAGTACCCCGCAAAAGGGAAACTGCCGATCACGCTGAAACGGTAAAGGATATAAGAACGGGGCTGAAAAACATTTTCGTTTTTCAGCCCCGTTTTGTATATATTTTTATAAGATGGCTTGCTTGAGTTCTTCGACCTTGTCCGTTTTTTCCCATGCGACACCGAGGTCTTCTCTGCCGATATGTCCGTATGCCGCCAACTGACGGTAGATCGGCTGACGCAGTCCCAGTGTGTCGATGATGGCGGCGGGGCGGAAATCGAATACCTTTTTCACTGCCTCGGTGATGATCTCATCAGACACCGTTCCGGTTCCCTGTGTATCCACCAGAACAGATACCGGACGGGCAACGCCGATGGCATACGCCAATTGGATTTCGCACCGTTCAGCCAGTCCTGCCGCCACCACATTCTTGGCGGCATACCGTGCCATATAGCAGGCGGAGCGATCCACCTTTGTCGGATCCTTGCCGGAGAATGCGCCGCCGCCGTGCCGTGCGTAACCGCCGTAGGTGTCCACGATGATCTTGCGCCCGGTCAGCCCGGTATCGCCCTGTGGACCGCCGACAACGAACCGCCCGGTGGGATTGACATAGATCTTGGTGTTATCATCCATCAAGGCGGCGGGAATGATGGGGGTGATGATCTCCCGGATCACATCCTCCCGGATGGTATCAAGCAATACAGAGGCACTGTGCTGGGTGGAGATGACCACCGCCTCGATCCGGCGGGGGGTGTTGCCCTCATATTCGACGGTGACCTGTGATTTTCCGTCCGGGCGCAGATAGGGGAGAGTGCCATCCTTGCGTTTGGCGGTCAACTGCTTGGACAGAGCGTGTGCCAACGAGATGGGCAACGGCATCAGTTCCGGGGTTTCCTTACAGGCGAAACCGAACATCAGTCCCTGATCGCCCGCACCGATGCGGTCATAGATGTCATCGGATGTTTCCCGGCTCTCCATGGCGGCGTTGACACCCATGGCGATGTCGGGGGACTGCTCGTCAATGGCGACATTGACGGCACAGGTCGTGCCGTTGAAATTCCCTTCTTCTCCGTTGTAACCGATATCCCGCACCACGCCACGGACGACGGACGGGATGTCCACATAGCATTCCGTGGAGATCTCACCCATGACGGTAACGATGCCGGTGGTGCAGAATGTTTCACAGGCGACATGGGCTGTCGGGTCCTGTGCCAGAATGGCGTCGAGGATCGCATCGGACACCTGATCGCACAGCTTGTCGGGATGTCCTTCCGTAACTGATTCGGATGTGAATAAGTGCTTGTTCATGTTTTTTCCTCCATTTGATGATACGGTAAGCAAGCGTGACAAAAGAAAGACGCCCGGCAAGGACCGAGCGTCGGAAAAATCCTCATCTTTCGGTCGTCACCGCAGGAATTGGCACCTTATGGCTTCCGCCACAGGTTGCCGGACATCATCGGGCCTGTTCCCTCCGTCGCTCTTGATAAGGTATAAAATTGTCGGATGATAGTGTAGCACGACCGTCGGATTTTGTCAATACTTTTTGACGGGATTTTTTTGATCGGAATTGTCCGATCATTTAAACAGATAATCATTGACCGAGCCGATGGCAGAACCGTTCTCGGCTGCGGTTTCGTCGACGGTGATCACCTCGTTTTGCAGGAAGTGCCGTGCCAAAGCCGCCATCTCGCTTTTGAGCGGATCGGAACCGCCGATGATCAGTGGCAGTCCCTCGGAATACTTTTTAATGGCAATGAGGTC
>JAZLKY010000417.1:0-3184 GCA_045597885.1 Acutalibacteraceae bacterium
GATCATGCAGGATGTGACGGTGGGCAGTCACTGCTCACTCAACTGCATCATGGCGGATAAAAATGCGGTGTTCCGTGAGGGACGGGTATTGCAGGGATTTGACAGTTATCCTGTCTATGTATCCAAGAATGCGGTGGTTTGACCGGGAATAGGAGAATGAGATGAAGGTTTTATATGTAGCCAGCGAAGCACTTCCCTTTGCGGCATCCGGCGGTTTGGCAGATGTGGCGGGTTCTTTGCCCCGTGCTATGCGTCAACGGCTCATTGGCTGTCGTGTGGTACTGCCACTGTATGAATCCATATCCCCGGAATTGCGGGAATCCATGACTTTCCTCACCAGTCTGTCGGTGCCGGTCGCCTGGCGCCGGCAGTATTGCGGGGTGTTCGAGGCGAAGGTCGGCGGCGTGATCTATTATCTGCTGGACAATCAATATTATTTCAAGCGGCAGGGGTTCTACGGGCATTATGATGATGCTGAGCGGTTTGCGTTCTTTTCCCGTGCGGTGCTGGAGATGCTTCCCTATGTCGGATTCAAGCCGGATGTGATTCACTGCAACGACTGGCAGTCGGCACTGACGCCGTTGTACTATAGTTTGTTTTATGCCAACAAAGAGGGCTACGAAAACATCAAGACTGTGTTCACCATCCACAATATTCAGTATCAGGGGAAATACGGGATGGAGTTGCTGGAGGATGTGATCGGTATCCCGCAGGGATGTCGGCAGTTGGTGGAATTCGACGGATGCGTCAATTTTATGAAAGCCGCCATCGAAACCGCCGACCGGGTGACCACCGTCAGTCCCACCTATGCTCAGGAGATACTGGATCCGTGGTTTTCCTGGGGGCTGGATTCCATCCTGCAGGCACGGCGGTGGAAATTACAGGGCATCCTCAATGGGATCGACACCGTCGGCTATGATCCGGCAACGGATGAGCAGGTGTTTGTCAATTATACTCCGCAGACAGCCGAATCGGGCAAAGCCGCCAATAAGAAGGCATTGCAGGAGCGGCTGTACCTGCCGGTCCGTCCCGATGTGCCGTTGATCGGTATGGTGACGAGGCTGGCATCCCATAAGGGACTGGATCTGGTCAAGTACATTGTGGAGCGTTTGCTCGAACGGGATGTGCAGTTGGTCATCCTCGGTTCCGGTGAATGGGTATATGAGAACTTCTTCCGGGAGCTTCAGAACAGATACCCCGAAAAATTCTGCTACTGTGCCGGATTTGTGCCGGAATTGGCACAGAAGATCTATGCCGGTGCGGATATTTTCCTCATGCCGTCCAAGAGTGAGCCGTGCGGATTGGCACAGATGGTGGCATGCCGTTACGGTACTGTCCCGGTGGTACGGGAGACCGGCGGGCTGAAGGACAGTATCCGGGACTGCGGCGATGCGGACGGATTCGGCTATACCTTCAAGAGCTACAATGCCGATGATATGCTGGGCGCTTTGGACCGGGCGCTGGGCGCTTATGCCGATCCTGCCTTTTTCTCCGAACTGCGGCAACGATGCATGGCGCAGGATTTCAGTTGGGGTAAGTCTGCCAACGAATATATCCGGATGTACCGGGCGATGCTTAAATAAAACAAGGATGTAGTGCGAAAGGAAGAACCGGGAATGAAACTGTGTGTCGCCGGATTGCCTATGACGGTAGAGAGCGCTGATGTGGCGTTTTTTAACGATCGTTTTGCCGCCTACCGCCGGGAGGATGACAGGCAGTCCCGTCTGGATATTGTGGTACGGTCATGTGAGAAAGTACTGCCGCTTCCCGGCAGGGTGACGGGGGAGATCCGAAATGTCCGTACCGTCGATCTGCCGGATGGCAGAAAGGGCTATTACACCTTGTCAAAGAGCGGACAATCAACTGTTTTGTCGGTAGCTTTTGCACCGGACTATTCGCAGGCGGAGATCTGCCTACGCTCCACCCGCAGCCACCGTTCGTTTTCTCCGACCGATTTGGAATATATGTATACCGGTGCTATGTTCCGCAACCGGCTCGCATATGGCGGTGACGGGGTCCTGCACGGCTCTGCCTTGTCCTACCGGGGACGGGGAGTGATCTTCTCGGCGGATTCCGGCGTAGGAAAATCTACCCACACCGGTCTGTGGAGATCCTGCTTCGGTGATGCGGTGGAGATCGTTAACGATGATAAGCCGGCGATCCGTTTTGAACAGGACGGGGTGTATCTGTACGGTACGCCCTGGAGCGGTAAGACGGATCTGAATTGTAACCGGCGTGTGCCGCTTCACGCTATCGTGTTTTTACAGCGTGGGACACAAAACAGTATCCGCCGGATGGAACCGTTGGAAAGTGCGGTGCAGTTGGCGGAACAGATCCCCCGCCCCTACTACGATGAGGCTCTTAGCACCGCATTGCTTGATTTTGCCGACCGTCTGCGACAGCGTATACCGATTTATCTGTTGACTTGTACCGCCGATCCGCAGGCAGTGGAGACGGCATTTCACGGGCTGTTCCCGCAGGAGCAGTACCCGAAAAAAGAATGATAATTGTTTGAAGCGGCTGATGCTTCATACCGTGTACTTGGGCGGGGATCTTGCTTGGCAAAAACAGCCGCCATTTTGCAAAGAGGGGAAACGAAACAATGAACAAAAAGTTAAAGATCAAGACCGGTTTTTCGCTGCGTCGGGTGGGAGATAATGCCATTGTCGTCCCGATGGGAGCGCAGACCGTCAACTTCCGTTGTGTGATCACCTTGAATGATACCGGCTGTTTCCTGTGGGAACAGTTGCAGACACAACAGACAGTTGACGCATTGGTTGAAGCCCTGCTGTCGGAATATGAAGTGACAGCTGAACAGGCAAAGGTGGACGTGTCGCACTTCCTTGACGAATTGAGACAGGCGGAGCTGTTGGAATGAAAGAGAAAAAGGACAGCTCCCGCCTGTTTGTAGCCGCCGCCGATCTGACACCGCTTATCGAAGAGTGCCTTGCCAATGGGCAGGAGGTGATCCTGACCGTCACCGGGAACAGTATGAGCCCCTTTTTACGCCATTGCCGTGATCAGGTCGTGCTGATGAGGGTGGATGGCGATTCGGTTTGTCCGGGGGATGTGCCACTGTTCCGACGGCGTGACGGTCATATCGTTCTGCACCGGGTGATCTGCCGGCAGGAAGGACAACAGCAGTGGCGGCTGGGCAAGAAGTCATGTGCCGCCGCCGGTGAGG
>JAZLKY010000418.1:0-4760 GCA_045597885.1 Acutalibacteraceae bacterium
ATGATGTTCGCCGCATTCTCTCAGCCCGCCTTTCGGCGGCGGCGAAAGGATGATGATCGGCATGGGTGTCTGCCGTACCGCTTCCCCGACAGGACGGTGTTCTGTCAGTTGTCGCATGAGATCCTGTTTTTCACTCGCCATCGTCGGATACAGTGCAGGAGTGGTCGTGTTCCGTGAGCGGAAATATGCCTGCACGCGTGCTATCATTCGGGGACGGCAGTGAGCCGTCGGGATGCCGCCTCATCCGGTGGCTGTCCCCTGACTCTGAATGGTAATGTTCAAGGCATTGCGCAAACTGCGAGCGGTGCCGGACGTTCCTGCGGTCGGATACGGTGATGACGGTCGAAAGATGCGAGATCATCGACAGAGGACAGACGGTGTCCGGTCAACGGATGGGCGCAGCGGGAAACCGCTCATCCGGGCAGATCTTTCCCCCCTCCCGATGGGGCACATCGGGGACAAAAATTTTTCTCAAAGGAGGAAAAACCATGAAAACCCGCTATTTAGCGAAAAAAGCCATGGCGGTCGTGCTGTCCGTAGCATTGCTGATGTCCTGCATGGTCTTCACGGGATTCAGCACCAATGCGGCGGAGACACAGGAGTTCCATTATCATTTTGATGATGCCACGACGTTGGGCTACTTTAACGGCAGTTCCAACAACCAGAACGCCGTGTTCTACAGTGGCGAGACCTACAACGGCAACGCCAATTCCGTCAAGTGCGCCTATCCCAACAGCGATGCGACCGGCAAATACTGTGCGTTCTCACTGCCGAACAACAGTGGCGCCTACTACAACGGCAGAAACAACGGTCAGACGGTCTATCTGAAGGCAGGTCAGCCCTACAAGGCGACCATCACCTACAAGGTGAACAGCTACTCCATCAAGTCCGATCTGTGGTTCGCCATCGGCATGGGCAACCTGTCCAGCATGCAGAACTACTCTTTCCTCACCACTGCAAGCAACAAGGTCAAGTTCGCCGAGATCACCGGCGTGACCGACGGCTGGGTGACGGTCACAAAGATCATCACCACCACCAACAACAACGCTGGTGTCTACATCGTCGTTGCCCCCGATCCGATCGACGCCACCGGCAGATACGGCATGGAAGTGCTGATCGGTCAGGTCGATTTCGTCCCGGTCTCTTTGGTGCAGATCACCACGAACAACAACGGTTCCGTCTCTTCTTTTGAGGCGGTCGTCGGCGATCCGCTGGATCTCGGCACCCCCACCCGTGACGGCTATGAGTTCGGCGGCTGGTATACCGATACCAACTATACCACGCCCGCCCCCGCCACCGTTCCGGCTACGGCAGCCACCTACTATGCGAAGTGGACGGCGCTGTCGACCGAGACGGTCGTCTCCTGCATCGTCAACGGTGCGGAAGTAGCGACCTATTCCGGCATGGCAGGCGAAGCCATGGTACTGCCGGCACCGGCATCCGTCCCCGCCGGCTACTATTTCATGGATTGGTATACCGATACCACCTACACCACCAAGGCACCCGCCGCTTTCCCGGACGCCAACACCTCCTACTATGCCAAGCTGGTGGCACTGGATCTGGAGACCGTCCTCATGCGCAACGGTTTTGCCAGCCGTGACACCTATACCAACAGTGGCATGAGAAGCGGCAAATACGGTGCAACCAACAGTTCCGATAATGTGAATGCGCTGGTCGATGCCTCTGCAGGTGTGATGCGGATCTATCGTGATTCCAACTCCGCCAATAATGCCGGATATGAAGGCATCGCCGGTTTCCGTATCTTTGCCGGCGACAGCACCGCCAACTACTGTGCCGACGGCAGCAAGTGGTACAGCGACAGCAAGCCCGCCAAGGCACTTGCTCTCTACACCACCGTCAAGTACAAGGCGGTCAATGTTCCCGTCGATACCGTGATGGGTGTCGTCACCGGTTCCTACAACTGGAGCAATAAAGATGTTGACACCCTCATCGCAGACGGTGTCAACGCTACCGGCGCAAATCGCTCCAACCTGGTCTCCATCCCCGCCGGCACGGTGGATACCGACTGGCAGATCGCCCGTCTCTACAATGTGGTGGGCGGCGACAACCACGGCTTCCACTTCGTCTGCGGCGGTGACGGCACTGCAACTGCCGGCACCGAGATCCTCATCGACGAGATCATTTCCTATGTCGTCACCGAGGGTTCCGGCAGTATGATCACATTCGATGCACAGAATGGCACCAGCTCCAAGATGTTCTATCCTGCCGGGATGGCTGTCGATTTCCCTGTCCCCGTGCGCACCAACTACGAGTTCGAGGGCTGGTTCACCGACGACACCTTCGAGACTTCTGCTCCCGCCACGGCTCCCGCCGAGGATGTCACCTATGTGGCTAAGTGGAGAGCGCTGGTCGAATTCCACACCGTCACCTTCATGAACGGTGACAAGCAGGTGTTCACCCTCCGTGATGCAGTGGGTACCGCTTATGACATTTCCACCGTCACTCCCGATTTCGGCTATGGTTATAGTTGGACAGAAGCCACCAGTGGCGCTGCTCCCACCGGCGTGATTGGCGATGCGGACGAGACCTTCAATACGGTCTTCGCTCCCATTGTTGAGAGCTTTGAGGGCTTTGAGACCGGCGACGGCGTGTCGGCGGATGTGATCTCCGGTAACGGCTCCGCCCGTAACATCACCGAGGACTATGCCCACACCGGCGCAAAGTCCCTGAAAATCAAACTCAACGAGTCGGCAAGCAGCGCTTCCTGGGCTCGTATCATGCCGAAGTACCCCACCAGTTATATCGAGGCGAACCCCAACACCGGGTATCATGTCACCGCATGGGTGATGTCCCCCGAGGATACCGATATCTACCTGATGATCGGCGGCGATACCGATCCCGATCATCCGTGGACCGGCGGCTCTGTGCTGACCACCCTCAAGAAAGAGGCACTTCAGCTCACGGCAGGCGAGTGGACAAAGGTCGAGGTCGATGTCGAGGGCTTCCCGAACGGCAACAAGCTGTCCATCGGTCTGGCACTGAACAACGGCGATGCGAACAAGTTCGCCTACATGGATGATCTCTCCTTCAGCCGCTTCGATGTGTATGTGAAGGACGAGGCGATCGCCGACTACGAAACAGCGACTGTCGGCGAGAACAAGAATCTGTCTTCTTCTCAAAATGCATTTGTTGCTGTGTCCAATGAGATGAACCGTACCATCGGCGGTGCCAACTCACTGAAGTTCTGGGGCAGCGACGGCGGTGGCAACACCCGTGCGCAGGCACTGGTCACCGACTATAACGGTGCTCCCATTGCCATCAAGGCGGGCGGTACCTACCGTGTATCCTACTGGGTATACGCTCCCGCAAACTTCGACTACGGCACAGGCTACACCAATCCGTCTGCGATCCACCGCTGCTGGCTGGCAGTTGCCGATCAGACCACCCCGTTCAGCACATCCTATGCCAAGAACGACTATGTGGTCTATGAGCAGAACACCACCGGCGCCAAGATCGACGAATGGTTCCAGGTGATGGCATCCTTCACATCGACGAAGGACGGCTATCTGCGGCTCGGTATGTCCGAGACCTCCGGCGGCAACACCACCAACAACAGCTGCTACTGCTTCTATGTGGACGATGTGCAGGTCGTTGATGCTTCTGTTGTTGCAAATGTCTACAGTTATGAGGACCTGGCAAACGGTACCGATGTAGAACTCCGCAAGAACAACGGTGGCTACTATGCCAAGGTCACCACTGCCGCTTCACACTCCGGATTGAATGCTGTCGAGGTCAGCAACACTGCTCAGGGTAGCGGCAATATCCGTGCCCAGATGCTCCTCAAGTATGCTGACGGTAGCGATGTCGTGCTGACTGCTGATCATGATTATATGGTCACCTTCTGGGCGAGAGCGGGCAAGACTGATCAGCTCCGTTTCTGGTTGGCGGCACAGAAGACAGAAGGCGCCGGATTCACCGTGTCTGGCGATAAGGATCAATACGGTTTGTACAAGACCGGTGCCACCTCCTACGGCGACTATTCGGGTGATGTGACACTTACTGATAAGTGGCAGTTGTTCACCGCTTTCGTAACTGCCAAGAACACTGCGAATGATGTTGACGGCAAGAAGATTCTGATCGGTTTCCAGAACGGTATGTCCACCAACGGTTCTGTTTATGTCGATGACTTCCAGGTCATTGACTTGACCAACGGTGAGGGCGGCATGAGCAAGGTGGATACCGCCGCTCTGTTCGTCCCCGGCATCGATGCTTCTTCTCACATCAGTGTCAGCCCGGCGGCGGAGAACAGTGCGATCTACACCGCTACCAATACTGCCGGTGTCGAGACCGAATATGCGGCGATCCGTCTGTTCGGTACCTATGAGACCTTCGAGGCAGACACCACCACCATCAACCTGAACGGTACTATCTACCGTGTTGACGGTCGTGGCATGGATGTCTACATGGAAGGCAGCAAGGTCGGCTCTGTCAGCGTGTCCGGCAACGATCTGAAGAATGTTTGGATGATGGACGATAATACCGCTTATTATTCCATCCTTGTGAAGAACATCAATGCAGTCAACGCCGCCAAAGAATTGACCGCCCAGACCTGGGTGAAGGTCAACATCAACGGCTCCGATGTAGTCCTGCACAGCACCATGAGCAATGCGATTACCGCTAACGGCATCTATGCCGCCGCTTGTGCACAGACCGGCATCGACTACGGCTGGTTCTCTGAATAAGAGAAACGGCAGGCAGAACCCCCGCATAGCGGAGATTTTGCAACAGCATAAGTAACC
>JAZLKY010000419.1:0-10809 GCA_045597885.1 Acutalibacteraceae bacterium
GGTCGGATTAGACGAGAGTGTGATCCTGACGGAGATCGGCTACGCCGTCTCCATCGGGAAGAGCAATATGCGGTATGTGGAAAAAATCGCCTTGGATTGGGCAGACCGTGATCTGACCACCTTGGCGGCTGTCGATACGCACATCCACTATTTGGAGCGCTGTCAGCAGGCTGCCGTCCATGTCGAGGATTTGCTGGGTATGACTGTGCCTCTGCGGACAGCCCAGACGATCCTGGCGGAGAAATGGATCAACGAATGGCAGGTTTCCGATGTGATGCTGCAAAAGGCGGCAGAGCTGACTGCCGAGAAGACCGGAAAACTTTCAATAGGATACATGGAACGCATATTGGAGGATTGGCATCGGCAGGGATTCTGTCGGCCGGATCAACTGCCGACAGCCGCCCCTGTCCGCAAGAAAGGGGCAGATGCCACCAATCCGGAACAGAGCAGTTTGGATCTGCAGTCATTCGAAAATGAATTACTGCAATATCATCCCACATTCAAAAAGAAGTAGAGGGGGCAATACCCGTGGCATATGATCCGCAGGTGATCAAACGGGCTAAGGAACGGCTGGCAGAGCGGCGTAACCATGCCGCCGGAGAGGCAGCGCTACTCCATGACAGGGTATGCAAGCAATTCCCACGGGCGCGGGAAATCGAAAAAGAACTGACCGCCGCCGTGCCGGAGGTGACCCGCATCATTCTCCAGGGAGGCGATCCGGTCGCCGTGGAAAAGGTCAAACAGCAAAACATGGCACTGCAGGCAGAACTATCCTCCCTGCTTCGCCATGCCGGTTATGACCGGGAGAACTTTGAGCCACGCTATACCTGCACGCAGTGCGGTGACACCGGCTATGTGAACGGAGAGCCGTGCGAGTGCTTCCGGCAATTGCTCAAGGAGGAGGCGTGCGCACGGTTGTCGGGGCTGTCCGCCTTGAAACTGACACGCTTTGAGGAATTGGATCTCTCTTATTATGATGCCGCCAACGATCCGAAGTTGGGGACTTCGGTCCGACGGCGGATGACGGATATCATCGCCTACTGCCGGGCATACGCCGACGGGTTTTCGCCGGAGGCGGAGAGTCTCCTGCTTCAAGGGGCTACCGGCACGGGGAAGACCCATCTGTCACTTGCTGTCGCCCGTACCGTAGCCGAAAAGGGGTTCGGTGTGATATACGGTTCACTCCAACCCCTGCTCCGGAAAATGGAGAATGAGCATTTCGGCAAATCGGAAGGAGACAGCGAAGAACAGCTTCTCGGATGCGATCTGCTGATCCTGGATGACTTGGGAATGGAATTCGACAGCCCGTTTTACCGCAGTTGTATTTACAATCTGCTCAATGCCCGGCTGTTGGAGCAACGTCCCACTATCATCAGCACCAATCTTGGATTTGTCGCTCTGCAGGAGCGGTACGGGGATCAGATCGTCAGCCGGATCACCGGCGGATACACCCCACTGATCTGTGTAGGAAAAGATATCCGCCAAATGCGGCGGGAACAGGCAATGCATTGATTAAGGAGGAACGATCATGTCAGAATTGTGTATGGGTTGTATGAATCCCCTGCCGGAGGGAAGCCGGGTCTGCCCTGTCTGTGGATTTCCTGTTGACGAACAGAATCCATCCCCCGGCTTACCGCTCAAAACGGTATTGCAGGAGCACTATACTTTAGGGCGGCTGATGCGGGAAGGGAGCAGCAGTCTGCTCTACCTCGGATATGACAATCTGATCAAAGAGCCCTGCTTTATTCAGGAGTTTTATCCCGGCACCCTCAGCCAACGGAATGCGGACGGCAGTGTTCGTGCCATGGGAGGCTGTGAGCGGGCATTTGCTGATTTGCTGGCGACTTTCCGGGATTCCATGCGTTCCCTCGCCAAGGTGCGGGATCTCTCCGCTATGATCCCCGTCTATGATATTTTTGAAGAAAACGGAACGGTATACGCTGTCTCCGATTATTATGCCGGGGTAACACTGACCAAAAAGATCAAGCAGGCAGGCGGACGCTTGTCATGGGCAGATGCCCGTCCGTTGTTTATGTCTTTGCTGTCCAGTGTCAGCCAACTGCACAGTGTACATATCCGCCACTTAGCCATCTGCCCGGACAATATCCTTATCGGGCAGGACGGGAAAGCCCATCTGCGGAATTTTGATATTATTGAGACACGCCGGGCGGGGAATGACCTTAAGCCGGAGCTTGCCACCGGGTTTGCCGCCCCGGAGCAGTACGATGCTACCGGCGCCGTTCCTCTGACCGATGCGACAGATGTTTACGGCCTCGCCGCCACACTGTTCTACACCGTTACCGGGAATGTACCGCCGGCAGGCAACCGGCGGGCGGCGGATTCTGATGATCTGTTTATGTCCAAGGATGCCGCAGACGAACTGGGAACGGAGGGATGCGGTGCCCTGTTCAACGCCTTGCAGGTGGGACAGGAACAGCGCACCGGCTCGGTGGCGGAACTGCGTGATCAACTCAGCGTAGAGCCAAATGTGTCCGCCCTTCGCCATGAAGTGGCGGCGGAGGAGCAGGAAGATACGGACAGCAACGGCAAACGCTCCCACAGCTGGCTGATCATTGCCGCAACCGCTATAGCGGCACTGCTTCTGGTGCTGTTGCTGGTGGTAGCATTACCCCGGTTACTGCACGGCGGCAAAGACAACGAGTCCACCCTGAGCGGTAACGCTCTGCCAACCATCTCCACCAAAGCCAAACCGACCGAAAAGCCGGAAGAGACCTACGCTGTCGAGGATCTGACGGGGCAGAATTACTACGACCTCCGGTATAAAAAATTTGACGGCAATCTGACGCTGGCAGTCCGGCATCTTGAATACAGCGATAAAAAAGCCGGCACCATCCTGGCCCAAGAACCGAAAAGCGGTACAGTGGTAGGCAAGGAAGCGACCATTTCCGTCGTCATCAGTTGCGGCAAGACCGAAAAGGTCAAAGTGCCGAATGTTGCCGGATGGAACAGCGAACACGCCAAGTTGTATTTGGAAGCCGTCGGCTTCCGGGTAGAGACCGCCAAGCTGCAGGTATCCGATTATGACAAAGGATTGGTCGACAGTACCGATCCGGTAGCAGGTACAGAGATGCAGTTGGGAGATGTCATCACCCTGCGTGTCAGTGATGTGGAACAGTCGGAACCGCCCGCCGACACAGAGCCATCCGACACCGACCTGATCACGCCGGTGGGCAACAATTAAAACGAGGGCAGTTTAAACCACTTTTTTGAGGTGTTCGTATGAATTTTGATGCCATCATCTATTTGAAACTGCTGGGATATGCATTGGTGCCGGCAGGGTGTTCACTGGCGCTGTACCTGCTACAACGGCTGACCGTCTTCCGCCGTGTCAACTTTTCTGTCCAGCAACTGATCGCCGGCATTATTTTCGGTGCCGTTGCCATGTTCAGCACCGAATACGGAGTGGAAGTCGGCGGCGTTTTTGCCAGTGTACGGGATGCCGCCCCCCTGTGTGCCGGTCTTCTGTTCGGCGGACCGGCGGGGATCATCGCCGGTATTATCGGCGGCGTAGAGCGCTATTTCGCCGTTTACTGGGGTGCTGATGTTTATTTGCAAATGGCAAGCGCTCTGACGACGGTATTCGCCGGCATCTATGCGGCACTGCTACGGGAAAAACTGTTTGACCGCAAGACACCCGCTTCCGGGGTGGCATTGGCGACCGGCGTGGTACTGGAGATCGTTCATATGACCGCTCTCTTCCTGTTGCATATGGCTGATGCGGGACAGGTTTTTGAGATCATCAAGGTATACACTCTGCCGATGGTGATTTCCAATGCCGCGGCAGTTTTCTTTGCCAGTGTCGCCATCCATCTCTCCGATCGCATCATCGAGGGAAAACAGCAGTATCTCAAAACCATCAATCAAAAGATACAGGGGGCTTTGGTGGTAGTGGTAATCGTTGCATATGCGGCGACTACCCTGTTTGTCTACGCCCTGCAGACCAGCGTTTCGGACTATGATGCTTCCAACGCCATTGACACCGGCATCTCCGATATCAAACTGGATGTGATTGATTCCGTCAACGCCAACATTATTCAGACACTGCGCAACATCAAACGGAACTATGACCGGAACCCCGGCATAGCGCTTGCCAGTCTGGCTCAGCAGTATGATGTCAATGAGATCAACTTCGTAGATGAAAACGGACTCATCGCCCAATCCACCGACGAAGAATATGTCGGATTTGATATGCGTTCCAATCCCGGCTCAAAGGAATTTCTTGTTCTGCTGGAAAACGGCGGAGTGAACGAATATCTTCAGGAATCCAGAGCCAACGCTCTCGGAGACGGCACTTCCCTTCGTAAATACGCCGGAATACGCACCAGGAAAGCCGGCTTTTTGGAGATCGGTCTGGATTTTGAAAAATTTGCCGATGTGGTCAGCAAAAAAATCGCTGATTTTACACAGAACCGGCACATCGGCAACACAGGATATGTGATCATTGCCGATCAGAATCAGATGATCATCAGCAAGGGAGAACACAGTGGCAAGCAACTGGCGGATATCGGGATCACGATCAACAGCACCGGCAAGACCATTCCCGGCGTCAATTCCGTCAGCAAAGCAACAATAGCGGGCACGCCGTCGCTGTACAAATTCGTGCTGTCGGATGGATATTACATCTTAGGGGTAATGACAGCCAAAGAGGTCTATAATACCAGAGAAGCCAGTACCTACGTCAATTCCTTCATGCTGGTTTTGATATTTGCCGTCATTTTTGTTCTGATTTTCTTTGTCATCAAACGGGTGGTGCTCAAAGACATCAACAGCATCAACACCGATGTGACTACCATTGCTTCGGGTGATTTGAATGTGTGGCTGCACAACAATTCTACCTCTGAATTTGCCAGCCTGTCCGAAGGGATCAATCAGGCAGTCGCCACCCTCAAGCACTACAACGACAAGGAGAAGGAGCGGATCGAGGAAGAGCTGGCATTGGCTAAAAGCATCCAGCATTCTGCTCTACCTACGGTTTTCCCGGCTCCTGCCGAGTTCAACATCTATGCCCACATGCGGACAGCCAAAGAAGTGGGCGGCGACTTTTATGACTTTTACATGGTGGATAAGAACAAACTGGTGTTCATGATCGCTGACGTATCCGGTAAAGGTGTTCCTGCCGCCATGTTCATGATGACCGCCAAGACCATGATCAAGAACCTCACCGAAACCGGCATGACCGAGAACGAAGTGTTTAACCGGGCGAATGAAAAACTGTGCGAGGGTAACGATGCCGGTATGTTCGTCACCGCCTGGATGGGGGTGCTGGACACCTCTACCGGTGTGGTGAAATTTGTCAACGCCGGTCACAATCCGCCGGTGATCTACCGCAACGGAACGGGCTATGATTATTTGCAGTGCAAATCAGGATTCGTGCTTTCGGGAATGGAAGGATCAAAATACAAGATCCAGGAATTCACCCTGCAACCCGGTGATAAGATCCTGCTGTATACAGACGGCGTTACCGAAGCCACCAATCTGTATAACAAGCTGTACGGAGAGGATCGGCTGAAAGCCTATCTCAATACGGTTCCCGAACAGGACGTTGCCAAAACCATTGCCGGTATTCTGACAGATATTGATAAGTTTGTCGGAAAAGCCCCTCAGTTTGACGATATTACCATGGTAATGGTACAGTACAACGGTCCCATCCCCACGCTCGGTCTCGGACGCAACGACGGCTGATCCGCACACGGCGACGGGACAGGTCTTTGGAACCGAATCATAAGGGGCTGTTAAAAAACTTTCGTTTTTTAACAGCCCCTTTGCTCTGCTACGGCGGGCTTGTTCAACGGCAAAAGCCTCTTTTGAACCACCGGCTACATCACCTGTGCCTCCCGGCTGATACGGCGGTACTGCGTGGGGGAAAGCCCGGTGCGCTCCCGGAAGAAGCGGCTGAAATGATAAATGTCGGAAAATCCGCTCTTTGCCGCTACAACGGTGACGGAATCATTTTCTTCAGTGAGCAGACGCTGGGCGAGTTGTAAACGCCGTTGTAATATCATCTGCTTGGGTGGCATTCCGTACGCCTCGGCAAATAACCGCCGCAACCACACCGCACTGACCCCGGCGACATGAGACAGAGCATCTTCTGTCAGTCCCGGATCACAGAAATGGGCATTCAGATATTTCGTTGCCTGTGTCAGTGGCTTAGTCAGCCGGGGATCGGGAGCAGCGATTTGTTCAAGCAGCCGATACATCAGTGCCATGGTAGCAGCGTGGCTGTTCGGGAGGAAGAACTGTGCCTGCAACTGCCGGAACAGCCCGATGCACCGATCAGGATCAGCAAGCGGGAACCGGACGAATCCCTCACACCGAAAATCCGGTGTACATTTGAAATTGATCAGTGGAAACCACCCGCTTGCCGTGCCGGTCAAACGGTAGGTGGCACCCTGCGGCAATAAAACGGCACAGGTGTTATCGGAAACGATTTCTTTCTCCCGATGCCGGTAGACGATCTGTCCGCATTCGCACAGGGAGATGCCGTAGTTGGAGCGGCTGACCATATCCAGCTGCCGCCCTTTCTCGGACCGTACCCGCATAACCGTGGTGATGGCGGTCACGGTAATGGTATTCAGCATGGTGATCCCTCCTTCTTTTTTAGTGTATATTATAGCATTTTTTATAAATAATGCAAGCAAAACCGTTGTTTTACCTTTCGAAAAAGGCAAAAACAACGGTTTTGCTATTGCCCGGCGTCCGTTTTTTTCGTATACTGCAAAAAAAGGAGGATGATCCTATGGATTTCACAGGAAAAACAGCGTTGGCGACCGGTGCCGCCAGTGGGATGGGACTGCTATTCTGTCAGCGTTTTGCCGCACTGGGCGGCAATGCGGTGCTGGTGGACATCAACGGGGACAGTGTCAAAGCCGCCGCCGATGAGATCAACCGGAAGGGACAGGGCAAGGCACTGGCGGTGCAATGTGATGTGCGGCAATATCCGCAGGTGTGTGCCGCACGGGATGCCGCAGTAGAGGCGTTCGGACGGATAGATATCCTGCTGAATTTTGCCGGCGGGACGGCGTGCCGGGTGCTGAATGTCGGTTGGAACAAAGAATTCCCCGATATCCCCATCGAGGTGTTCGACTGGGGGATTGATGTGAATCTGAAAGCCCAGTTTTATTTCGCCCATGCGGTTCTCAAAGCCATGCGGGAGCAGAAAAGCGGACTGATCGTCAATATCGGTTCCATCGCCGGCATCGAGGGGAACCCCACCGGCATAGACTACCCCACCGCCAAAAGCGGTGTGATGAACGGTCTGACCACCTCGCTGGCACAGTACGGCGCAAAATACGGCATCCGTTGTGTCTGCGTATCGCCCGGTCCGGTGCTGACACGGCCGGGCATGGCGAAAATGCAGACACTGCTCGGTCGGGCGGCAGAGCCGGACGAGATCATTGTTTTCATTCTATTCATTGCATCCGAAAAAGGACAGTTCATCAACGGCACCAATCTGATGATCGACGGCGGCCGCAGTGCCATGCGGAGATCATAATAATAGATGTTAGACGGTAGATGTTAGTTGTTAGATGTTGAAGGTTCAAACTAAACTGTAGCATCCCGCAAAACGAATAAAGAAAGAAGGAACAAATCATGAAAACCCCGTTTCTGAACGGCAAAAAGCCGCCCATCGTCGCCATGATCGGCGGCGAAACGGCGGCACAGATGAAAAAGACCATCGCCACTGCACTGGCAGACGGTGCGGATGCACTGGGCATCCAGGTGGAACAGTTGCCGCCGGAGGAGCGCACCGATGCGATCCTCACCGACCTGTTCGCCGCCTGTGGGGATCACCCCATCTATGTGACCAGTTATCGGGGCGGAAACAGCGAGACACTCTCCGACGAACAGATCACGGACTATTTACTGCAGTGTCTGTCCTGCGGAGCGACACTGGGGGATGTGATGGGTGACCTCTACTGCCCCGCACCGACCGGCATGACATTCGATCCCACGGCGGCACAACGGCAGACCGAACTGATCCGACAGATCCATGCCATGGGGAAAGAGGTACTGATCTCCGTCCATACCCACACCTTCCTGCCGCCAGAAGAACTGCTCCGGTATGCACAGGCGCAGGCGGAACGGGGTACGGATATCGTCAAGATCGTCAATTTTGCCGAGGACGAAGAACAACTGGTAGAAAACTTGAAAACAGTCAAGCTGTTCCGTGAAAAACTGCAAAAGCCGTTTTTACTGTTGGCAAACAAGGCGGAATGTCGTCCCCTGCGACTGGCAGGCCCCGACCGTGGCGTGTGTATGTACCTGTGCCGCACCGTTCCTGCGGGAGAACAGCCGTTGGTCAAGACCGTCAAATACTGGCGGGACGAGGCATAACCCTGTTTGCCGTCATATCGCCGCTTCCCGTCGGATCTTTGTCGGTGTTTTGCCGGTGTGGGCGGCGATCACCTTGCGAAAATAAGAAGAAGAACTGAAACCGAGGGAGCGGCTGATATCTTCCACCTTGCGATCCGTCCCGGTGAGCAGGTCCACCGCCTTTTCCACCAGTATCTGCTGGCGGAGCGTGTTCGGAGTAGTGTGAAACTGTCTGGAAAACAGCGCATACAGTCCGGAAACACTCACATTGCACTGCTTTGCCAACTGTTCAACGGAACAGGCGGGATCTTCCCGCAATTGCCGTACCGCCAGACGGTATACCGCATCGGCGGGACTCTGCGGGCGGGTCGCCATCCCCGGCAACAGCTCTCCGAGCAAAGAATACAGCCGCCCGACAGATACGGCATCCACCGTTTCATCGGCGGACAGTGCCGTCCACAACACCCGCCCACGGTCGGTCAACTGCACTTTTTGCAGAGGATACTGCCGTGCCTCCCGATCCGGCCAACCGGAGAAGCCGAACGAGTCCCACATGACCGCCTCTTCCCCCTCCCAGTAGGAACGGTAAGATAGCCCCTTCGGGATATAAAAGCAGTCCCCGACAGCAATATCCAGTACCGTATCCTGCGTGACGATGCGGGCGCTCCCCTCAAGAAGCATGGCTAAATAGTGCCGATCCACCCCCTGCCGGTTGTCGGTGTAGTGCCGGTTTTGAAATCGGATCCGCCGGAACTGGAACAGTTGGGAGAATTGTAGGTTGTCCGTCATGTTTTTGCCACACTTTCCTGTAGGATTTTACCTTATTGTTTGTAGTATACTCTCTTTTCCCCCATGTTGCAATATGATACAGTTAAAAAAATATCGGAAAGGATGTTTGCGATGAAAAAGACCGTTTTGGTATTGGGCAGTACCGGGGCAATGGGCACCTATCTTGTTCCCAAGCTGGCAGAAGACGGGTACGAGGTGGATGCGGTATCACTGGATGATGTCACCTCCCCCTATTCCAATGTCCACTGTCTGCAAGGCGATGCCATGAAAGACCGGGATTTTCTGTTCTCCCTGCTGAACAAGGGCTATGATGCCATTGTGGACTTTATGATATATCCCAAAGAATTCCCGGACATTGCGCCCCGCTTTCTGGACAGCACCGACCAATATGTATATCTGTCCACCTACCGGGTATTCGATAACAAGGAGCATCCCATCACCGAATCATCGCCGCAGTTACTGGATTCTTCCGACGATGAGGAACTGAAAGTGTCCTATGACTATTGCATTTTTAAGGCACGGGGCGAAAAATGGCTGCGGGCTTCCGGCAGAAAAAACTGGACGATCCTGCGCCCGGCGATCACCTATTCCAAAAGGCGGTGTCAACTGATCACGCTGGAGCGGTGGCATCTGATGCCGTGCTGGCAGCAGAACACCCCCGTTCCGCTCTGCGCCGAGGCGATGGGTGTCCAAGCGACCATGACCTGGGCAGGCGATGTGGCGGAGATGCAGCGACGGCTGATCGGCAACCCGCAGGCACTGGGAGAGGATTTCAATGTGACCACAGCCGAGCACTGCACCTGGCAGCAGGTGGCGGAATACTACCACGATCTGTTCGGACTGACATGGAACCTCGTCGACCGGGACGAATATCTGACCTACCGTGACGGCACCGTCGGGTTGGGAGCGATTCGACAGCTCAAATATGACCGGCTGTTCGACCGCATCATGGACAACCAAAAGATCCTCACCGTCACCGGCATGAAACAGAGTGACCTCACCCCGCTGTATGAGGGACTCAAGCGGGAACGGGAAACCCTGCGAGCAGACTGATAAACGCCGGGGCATCCTCAAAAGGAAGAGGGATCACAATGAAACCCATCCGCATTGCACAGATCGGTGTCAACCGCTTCAGCCATGCCGTTGACATCTTCAATACGCTGAAAAAACTGCCCGATCTGTTCGAGATCGTCGGATATGCTCTGCCGGAGAACGAAAAAGAAAAATTCCCCGACCGCCTCGCCTGCTTTGAGGGGTATCCGGAACGCACGGTGGAGGATATCCTCAACGACCCCACGGTCACAGCGGTGACCGTCGAGACCGAGGAAAAATATCTGACAAAATATGCCCTGTTGGCGGCACGGCACGGCAAACACATCCACATGGAAAAACCGGGCGGGACCGACGGGGCGGCATTCGACCGGCTGATCGACACGGTGCAGCACGGCGGCAAGGTGTTCCACACCGGCTATATGTACCGCTACAACCCCTTCATCGCCGGGGCGATCGCCGAGGCAAAGCAGGGAAAATGGGGCGATATCATCAGCGTGGAAGCGCAGATGAACTGTATCGAATCGGATGAAGCCAACCGATGGCTGAAAAACTATCCCGCCGGGATGCTGTTCTTCCTCGGCTGTCATCTGGTGGACATGGTACTGCAACTGAAAGGAGTGCCGGAACGCATCA
>JAZLKY010000420.1:0-4875 GCA_045597885.1 Acutalibacteraceae bacterium
GTATCTGCTGATGAATAATTGTATATTTTTTGTTGGCAGCCTATTTTTTAAGAGCTTTACCATTCGCCTTAGATTAAATGCGGTTGCCGAAAGAAGGTAATGCTTTGTATCACATCCGTTTTCTTTTATTATACCATAAAACCGATGATTTGTATAGGGTTTTAGCTGGAAAACGGAGTTTGTCAACAGCACCTACTTAGCCGATTGTAAAAATCAATAATTCTAAAAAACAAGGTTTTTAGGTTTTTTGCAATTGATTTTTCTCCACACCGACCGTAGGGAACGGGCTTGCCCGTTCCGAAAAAGTTTCCGCTTTTCTCGTGATTTTATGCGGAACGGGTAGCCGAAGGCACCGAGCGGTAGTGAATGACAGTCCGGGGGACTGTCGGAGCCGCGAGGTGACCGAGCCCGCAGGCGAGACAAGCCCGTTCCCTACATTTAATCGGCTAATCTTTTTTCACGAAACAGGGGGTGTAAATCTGCTTTTACACCCCCTGTTGTTTTGCATTTCTTATGCCTTGTCTACACTGCCGAGTACGCTCTCGATCTTGTGCTTGACCACGGCGGTGATGTTGTCACGGCCGTCACCGAGATATTTCCGGGGATCGAAATCCTCCGGCTTTTCCGCCAAATGCTTGCGGATGCCGGCAGTCAGTGCAAGCCGCAGATCGGAGTCCACATTGATCTTGCAGACCGCCATGGAAGCCGCCTGCCGAAGCATATCCTCCGGGATGCCGATGGCATCTGCCATTTTGCCGCCGAACTGGTTGACGGTGGCTACGTATTCCGGCATGACGGAAGAAGCACCGTGCAGGACGATGGGGAAGCCGGGCAGGCGATCCATCACTTCCTGCAGGATATCGAATCGCAGCTGGGGCTTCTGACCGGGTTTGAATTTGAATGCGCCGTGGCTTGTGCCGATGGCGATCGCCAAACTGTCTACGCCGGTGCGGGTAACAAAATCCTGCACCTGGTCGGGATCGGTGTAATTGGCTTTGTCGCTGTCAACGCTGACCTCGTCCTCAATGCCTGCCAACTGCCCCAATTCCCCTTCTACCGTGACATACGGAGAGTGGGCATGAGCGTATTCCACGACCTTCTTCGTTACGGCAACATTCTCCTCATAGGACAGGTGAGAACCGTCGATCATAACAGACGTGAAACCGCCGTCAATGCAGTCCTTGCACAATTCAAAACTGGAGCCATGATCCAAATGCAGGGCGATGGGCAACCCGGTTTCTTCCACAGCCGCCTCTACCATCTTGTACAGATAGGCATGGTGGGCGTATTTCCGGGCACTGCCGGACACCTGCAGGATGACGGGGGAATGCAATTCTTTACAGGCTTCTACGATCCCCTGTACGATCTCCATGTTGTTCACGTTGAATGCGCCGATGGCATACCCGCCATCATAGGCTTTTTGGAACATCTCTTTTGTGTTGACAAGCGGCATAACGATACCTCCTAAATTTTATCGGGAGAACCTCCCATATTGTCCGTCTCTTATTATAGCCCATTTTTCGATAAAAGAAAAGCCCTCTGTCCCAAAATTATCGGCACTGACTGCGGAAAAATCTTGTGCAATTTGACTAATTTTTTCCATCCTTTTCCCATGGGATGACACACAGCACCTCCGCCAACGGTTCATTCATCCAAATAGACGGGGTGACACGCAGTGTAAATCCCTGTCCGGCGGCGGCAAGGCATTCTTTCGGATCTAATCGGGGGAGTGAAACCATCTGCATCAGCATGGTGATCACGCCGCCGTGGGTACAGATAACGGCATCTGTTTCTCCTGTGTGAAGCAATTCGTCCACCACCGCCTCAAATGCGGCACACACCCGCTCCCGAAATTCTTCGGCGTTCTCTCCGCCGGGGATCTCCTTTGTTTTGCCCTCCATCCACTGCAAAAATCGCTCGTCCGTTTTGAGCTGTGCCATTGAACGTCCTTCCCACTCACCGAAATCACATTCCGCTAATCCGGGAACGACCGTCGGCTGACAGCCGGGATACAGTACCTCCAATGTTTGTTTGCATCGCATCAGAGGACTGGTAAAAAAACGAACGGCAGTCGGATAGTCGTATCTTTCTTTCAGTTTGATCAGCGCCGTCAGCCCTTCCGGGCAGAGCGGGGCATCGGTCCTGCCGATGTATTTTCCCTCCAAGTTCCCCTGTGTCATACCGTGACGGAGCAGGGTGATCCTGTATGTTTTCATAAAAAGATCCTTTCTTTGTATTTTTTTGCAGTTTTTAACGAAATGTTACCGAAAAGTTGTGATAAAATGATGAAAATAAACTTTTAGTAAATTTTTTCTTGACATTATCAGCCGAAAAAGGTAAAATTTCCTCATGCGACATTTTTGGCGGGAGGTGATTGTCTGTGAATGCAGTTTTTCCACGGATATTGACATTGCTACGGAAAGAAAAGGGACTGAGCCAGAAGAAGGCGGCAGGAGATCTGCAGATTTCGCAGGCACTGCTTTCTCACTATGAAAAGGGAATACGGGAATGCGGACTGGATTTTGTGGTGCGTGTTGCAGACTATTACGGTGTTTCCTGTGACTATCTGCTCGGACGTACCGCCGACAAGAACGGTGCTGTGATCGCCGTTGATGAGATTCCCGAACAGGATCCCGCTATTCAGGACAAGCGGATGCAGGTGGGTGGTATCCTGCCGACACTCAACAAAAAACTCGTTGTCAACTCTCTGCAGATCCTGTTTGATCTCTTGCAGAAGTGCAACAATAAACAACTGACATTAGAGGCATCCAACTGCTTGATCCAGTCTGTTTATCTGGTGTTCCGACAGATCTACAGCGCCAATACCAAAAACCCCAGCGCCATGTTCTCGGTCGAGGATTATCTCTATCAACCGGCGACGGTGGCTTCCATCGCTTGCTCTGCGGCAAAGGTCGCACAGCTTGCCGCCGGGAAGACGGCAGATGGGGTGGATCCTGAACATCTCCCGGCGATCCTGCCGGACGATCTGTCAGCACAGTATCCCATGTTTGCCGCTTCATTGCTGAATCTGCTCCATTCCGCCGAAAAGAATCTGGAACAACGGTAAGTATGGCAGCATATGACACAACTTTATGATCATGCCGAGAGGGGCTTTTTAAAAACGAAAGTTTTTAAAAAGCCCCTGTTTTCTTTTATTCTTCCGTTTCCAAACCGAGACTGCTCCCCTCGATCTCCACTTCCTTTTGCGGGCGTAACAGAGCGCACGCCACCGAGATCACGGTGGAGACAACGGCAATGATAAACCAAACGGTCAACACAACAGCCGTGGGGAATGTCCACTGATACACATCCCGGACGGTGGGCCAAAAGGCGGCGACTGCACCGCATGCGATGAGCAATATCTGACCGATACACATGACAGTGCGGTCATACCGTCCCCGTTTAAGGGCGATCGCCGCCGTGCCGGGGGCGATCCATGCCGCCATCGGGACGACCAGATTACAGGCACTTGCCACCCATCCGGCGAACGAGGTAAAGTGCCACCCGTCAACGGCGGCAAGGATCAGGTCGACAAGTAGAAAAGCGTAAATCAGCAACGGGATGCCGGTCAGCACCCGGATGATGATACGGACTGTCTTGCTGTCCCAAGCCAACGACAGCAACAGCACCGCCGCCAACAGTGCCGCCAGTACGGCATATACCCATTTTACCAATACCGAAATCGTCATTACTGCCGTAAACAGCAACTGCACCCACACGGCGATCAGACACGCACGGCGGCAGACTTTATAATCTTCTTCTCTCACGGATAAAAAACGCATATCTTGCTCCATCCTTCCCGGCGGCTTTTTTCCATTATAACCGAATCGGAAGAAAAAAGCAAGATATACGGCTATTTTGTCTTTGATTCACCGAAATTGTTTTCCGTTTTCGTAGATGTCAAGCAAAAATGCGGTCTGTTCCCGATGAAAGTCCGGCAACACCCACGGGACGGGGATCAGGAGCAGGCACAGGGACAGCCGCCACAGCCAACTGCCGCAAAATTCAATATAGGCACAGCGATGGTGACGCATTTGTCGGGCGGACAACTGCATGGCGGCGCTTGCCGGACAGCCGTCCCACACAAAAAGCGGTGCCAGCGCATAACGCAGTGACCACACGGCAACCCCACCGGTCGCCAGCACAAAAAGCAGCCCCCCCACCAACAGGCACAAAAACGGCAGTACGGTGTCCCCAGACCGGCGACCCAAACGGTCTCCCAGTCCCCACACCGCCGCCGCCGGGATACAGGCAATCAAAAATGCGGCAGTCAGCCGCCACCACCGTTGCCACTGCCATCCGATGGCTGCCGCCCAATGCCGCCAACCGGCAAAAAATGCTCTTGGCTGTCCGGCGGCGGACGGCTCTTTGATCAGCAGACGGTACCAGCCGATCCGCCCCAGCCGGGCGGGGGCGGACAGGATGATAAAGCCGGCGGTCAGTACCAACAGCATGCGATCGTCCGATGACATGACCGACCGCCACATCAGTTCGCCAAAACACAGCATCAGCAAGGACAACGGCATTTGCAATTCGATGATCAACGCCGCCGTGCGCTGCCATGGGGTGACGGTTTTTGTCATGACGGATCGTCTCTTTTCATTTTTTGATTATCATGCCCGAAAAACGGAAAAATAACCGCAAAACGAATGGCAACAACCGCAGCGAAACGGAGGGGGTTCACTCGATACAAAATATGAAAAAGAAACAAACCCCCTCAGTCATTCGCTTACGCTCATGGCAGCTCCCCGAAAGGGGAGCCTTTTCGCACCGCCGAATAACCGCAAAGTTCATCGAATCAACCGTAGGGAGCGGTCTTGACCGTTTTGCAGTGCATACCTCAAAATTGATCAAACGATCCGTAGGGCGGCTGCT
>JAZLKY010000421.1:0-3977 GCA_045597885.1 Acutalibacteraceae bacterium
TCCAATTGATATAGGGCAGATACGGCAGATCGAAAATACGGTAGACCGACAGATACCAACCTGATCGGTAGAACCACAACACGATATATAACAGATCGGCTGGAATGCCGGCAAGTGCGCCGATACGCAATCCACGCAGCAGATCTTTTTTGCCGCGGTTATTATCTTTACTACCGAGTTCCCATACGATTTGATACGGGAATATACCTACAATGATCAGCATGCACAGTGTTGATACAATATTCAGTCCTGCTTCAACGCCGCTTGGCATATGTCGAATAGCAACAACATTCTGCCCTTCAGCCGCTTCCGGGATAGCAGAATCATCCCCTGCGGAAAACACCTTTTCTTCCACTAAAACGGAATTGCCGTCTGTATCCTGTTCATAGACCTGATACCCGATGATCTCTTTGGCAAGTAATGTTGTTCCGATCATCGTCAATGACAGAAAAACAACAGCACACAGAATAGTCGCTACCGCCACCCTGCCCCACACCGACAATGCGGTTTTGATCGTTTTGACCTTTCTTTTTTTCACTGTGATTCCTTCCTTATTCGATCTCTTGACCGTTTTCAACAGATGTGATCATATCAATACGTGTTTGATGACGACAGCCCTCAAACGGGGTGTCCAAAAACATTTCAACGATCATTTTTGCCACTTCGATGCCAATCACTCTCGCCCCCATTGCCAACATATTGGCATCATTATGTGCTCTTGTCATTTTGGCAGAGTAGGGATCACTACACAGGGCACATCGGATGCCTTTGACTTTGTTGGCAACAAGCGACATACCGATGCCGGTCCCGCAGATAACGATGCCACGGTCGCATTCCCCGCTTGCCACTGCCCGTGCGGCTCTGGCACCATAGATAGGATAATGACAGCTTTCGGTCGTGTCTGTCCCAAAATCCCGAAAAGCCAAATGGCGGGACTCCAGCAGTTTTTCCACCTCTTTTTTCATTTCCAATGCCGAATGGTCACAAGCGATCGCAATCATTTTCTTATCCTCCTAAATAATAATACCGCCATTAGGCGCTAATACCTGCCCTGTAATAAAAGATGCCTCATCCGAAACTAAGAATGATACAGCAGAAGCAACATCCGACGCTGTTCCCAACCGACACAACGGTGCTTCATCTGCCAATTCCTGTCGGACATTCTCATCAAATCCCGCCATCATAGCGGTGTCGATCACACCCGGCGCAACACAGTTGACACGAACGCCTGCCGGTCCGACCTCCTTTGCCAATGCTTTGGTCAGCCCGATAATACCCGCCTTGGCGGATGAATAATGTACTTCACATGAGCCGCCCGTCTGTCCCCACATGGAAGAGATATTGACAATAGTCCCGGAATGAATACGGATCATAGCCGGCAAAAATACATGGCAGGTATTAAATGCCCCATCCAGGTGTACAGCCAACATCCGATGCCACTCTTCCGGCGTGAGGTCAGTAAACAGCTTTTGCTGTCCAAAGCCGGCGTTATTGATCAAGACTGAAGCATCACAGCCAAAATACTGTTGTATATCGTCTTTTATACGTTCTACCGTCTTATAATCGGCAACATCACCGAAAAAAAAGTTTACTTCTGCTCCCTCTGCTCTCAACTCACGCCAAAGGATTTCCGCTTCTTCTGTTCGATTCCGGCAATTCAAAGCGACGGCATAGCCATCCTTTACCAACCGCCGGGCTATTGCTGCACCTATTCCCCGTGAAGAACCGGTGATCAATGCAACCTTCTTATCATTCATAGATCCAATTCCATCCGATGCTCGGTTTTCTGATACTGCTCAAACTGGACACCTGTCATTTTAAACATCAATTTCGAAGCATGAACAGAATCGGTGTCACTATATTTATCCGACAGATACACCACCCGTTTTATGCCGGATTGAATGAGTGCCTTAGCACATTCATTGCAGGGGAACAGTGTTGTATATACCGTGGCACCCTGTAAATTGCCGCCGGAATAATTGAGTATAGCATTCAGTTCCGCATGACAGACATACAGATACTTGGTATCCATCGGCGCTCCTTCCCTTGCCCATGGCATCACTTCATCGGCACAGCCTGTCGGCATACCGTTATAGCCGACCGAGAGGATCTTTTTGTCCTCTCCGACGATACAGGCGCCAACTTGTGTACCGGGATCTTTGCTCCGTTGTGCGGACAACAGGGCGATCCCCATAAAATAGGCATCCCAACTAAGGTGATCATGACGCTCGTTCATTGTTTCATCCGATCCTTTCCTATCAATTCCGGCAACAATGCCGTATATGAGTGAAATGCACTGGGGAGAGGAAATTGCTCCGACAATTCGCTCAATGTGACCGCTTTGGTTCCCTTCGGTAATCGGGAAGGAAGCGCACAGAGATACAGCTTGCCGGTCATATGCCACTCAACATGAGTGAAAATATGCTTACAAACAGGCAGATCGGTTCCACTGCCCGAAACAAACGGCAAAGAATCATCCTCATTGACCAGTCGGTTAGGAAACTCCCACAAACCAGCCAACAGTCCTTTTTCCTGCCGTTTTCGAATCAATACGCGAGGCGGATCTCCGGAAAAAACAATAATATCTACTACCCGTTCCTCAATACGGCGCTTCTTCTGTTTTCGCCTGACAGGTAAACGGTCGGTCATATCGGCGCCATATCCGACACACCACGGTAAAAGGGGACATTGACCGCATTGCGGAACGGCGTTCGGAAGACAAATCGTTTCTCCCAATTCCATTATTGCCTGATTAAATCGTCCGGGATCATCGTTTGATAAATAGCGTATGACAACAGAGCGATAATGTCTTTTTGCCTCAGCAGATAAAACATCGGTTTCGTCCCCCGTCAGACGGGAAAGAACACGCATCACGTTACCGTCAACAGCCGGTACGGGAATATTGAAGGCAATAGAAGCGATCGCTCCGGCAGTATACTCACCTACACCCGGCAAAGAGAGCAACTGCTCATAGTCCGCCGGTAAATTCCCATCGAATTTGTCACACAAAAGGACAGCGGCTCTTTTCAGATTACGGGCACGGTTATAATAGCCAAGACCTTCCCACAACTTCAGCAGTTCTTCATCCGAAACTGCAGCCAAATCCGGCACAGAAGGCAAACGATCCATAAAGCGTCTGAAATAAGGAATGACCGCTTCGATTCGTGTCTGCTGAAGCATTATTTCGGAAATCCACACCCGGTACGGAGTGGGAGAGATACGCCACGGAAGCGCCCGGCTGTGAGAACGGTACCAGTTCAATAAAGACTCTGTGCATAGACGGCAGATCCTGTCCGACAGAATATCGACTTTCTCTTCATTTTTAAGTGATGATTGCATATATTGCATCAACAGCGATCATCCTCTCCTATCAGTTAAGGAGGCATTTTCGTCCATATGCTGTCGGGCACGTAATTCTCGTTCTGCCTGAGGCAAGCGCAGATATAACGGCAGAAGCATCGAGGCAGAAACTGTATCTCCGCCTTTTATTTTTTTCTGAGCTGCTAAGGCAACACCGACAGCATTTTGATAACGGATGCTGACAGGTGCGAGTGATAATGCCGGAACGGAATCCTTCAATTCATTAAAGCACATTTCACTGCCGTCCCCCACCAAGATCTTCGGCTTGTTCGATAGAATCATTTCTTTTTTCAAATCGTCGAGCGAAACAGCACGATCGGGTGTGAGACGTTTTTGAGTGCCATCTGCATACTGCTCAAAGGATGCGGTATATACCTGCTGACATCGGGCATCCATCACGCCGCATATAATTCCGTCCCATGGCATTTGAGCAAAATTATAACTCATTGCTTCCAAAGCAGATACTGCTACACAAGGAATGTCTTCTGCAAATGCCATCCCCTTTACAGCAGAAACGCCGATACGCACTCCAGTAAAAGACCCCGGACCGACCGTTACAGCCAAGGCGTCGAGTGCTGATACGGAGATGCCGGCTATATTCATTGTTTTTTCAATCA
>JAZLKY010000422.1:0-2162 GCA_045597885.1 Acutalibacteraceae bacterium
AACAGTTTCTTCCGCCTGCCGTGTTGCTTCGGTGATACGGACGATATAGTCCGTCACGGTACGGTCCATGTGAACGGTAGCGACCGACTGCTGGATCTTCCAGACCGTGTCGGCGGTCATCGCCGGCAACAGTGGTGTCGGTGGAGCGGAAGAACGGTGGCGTCGGATGATAGCCACCTCCTCCGCCGGGGTGGGATATCCCATGCGGATACGCATGAGGAACCTATCCATCTGGGCATCCGGCAGGGGGAAAGTTCCCGCCATTTCCACGGGATTTTGTGTCGCCATGACCATAAACGGCCGGGGCAGGGGATGAGTCATACCGTCAACGCTTACCTGCCTTTCTTCCATGGCTTCCAGCAGAGCAGCCTGCGTTTTGGGACTGGCTCGGTTGATCTCATCTGCCAGCACGATGTGATGCATTATACAGCCGGGACGGTATATCGCCTCCCCTGTACGGGGATGGTAGAGTGTGAACCCCGTGATGTCGGAGGGCAACACATCCGGTGTAAACTGGATGCGGCGGAAACTGCCGCCCAATGATTGAGCCAAAGAGGAGACCAGTGTGGTTTTCCCCAATCCGGGCAGATCTTCTATCAGCACGTGACCGGCGCAGATAAGGGCAATAAGCAGTTGCTCGATCACCCGGTCTTTTCCGACGATCGCCTGTCGGAGATTCTGCCGCAAAGCCAGTAATTCCCGGTTGGGTTCCATGATCAAGGTTCCTCCTTTCTGATGACGGTTTATGTTTGCCGTTGTCGATGAACGATACGGTTGAATTATTTTCCATGATACCATATTTTCCTGTCAGAAGCAAGGAAAAATTGGAGGTTTTCCGCTTTTTGAAAAAGGCGGTTGCTGACTACCAAAAAGTGTGGTACACTGATACAGAGCACATCGGATCTTCAGAGGTTGCCGGAAACAGAAAAAGGAGGATGATCAGATGGTTACAGACGGAACAGTCCGATCGGAGCGGATCCTGTATACCCCCTCCGCTTTTGCCAAAAAAGATCTGCTGTATTTACAGGAAACAGGAAAATTGACCGCCGTGAAGCCCCATCGCAGTGACCGGCGGGAATTGGATTCTTTCCTTTTCTTCACCGTGATAGCGGGATGCGGCACGTTGGAATACCGTGGGAATCGGTATTCATTGCGGGCGGGCGATTGTGTGTTTATCGACTGCCGTCTGCCGTATGCCCATCAGACAGACACTGACCGGCTGTGGACATTGCAATGGGTACATTTTTATGCCAATACACTGCCGGGGATATACGAAAAATATGAAGAACGGGGCGGACAGCCGGTGTTTCGCCCGGACAGTACCGCCCCGTATCGACAGATACTGGAGCAACTATTTGTCACCGCTTCCGGTGATGATTATTTGCGGGATATGCGGATCAACGAATGGCTTGCCCGGTTGCTGACCGTTGTCATGGAGATGAGCTGGCATCCGGAAAAACAGCCGATGCCCAGAGAAGGCGGACGGCGGCAGTTCTCCTTGAGGAGCGTGAAGCAATATCTGGAAGATCACCGGACGGAAAAGATCACGTTGGAGGATCTTTCAAAACGGTTCTATATCAACAAATTCTATCTGACACGGCTGTTTAAGGAGCAATACGGTATACCGGTCATCAGCTATGTATGTAATCTGCGGATCACCGATGCCAAGCAACAACTGCGCTTCACCGAAAAGACGGTGGAGGAGATTGGCAGGGATTGCGGTTTCGGAGATGCCAACTACTTTTCCCGTGTCTTCAGGCGGGAGGAAGGGATGTCACCCAATGAGTACCGCAAGCGGTGGCGTTGACAGACCTTCGGCTATTGCCGAAGGCTGTCCCGGATCACCTGCTCCTCTGCCTTGACTTGTCCCCGGAGCAGTTTGGCGTTGCCGCCGCCCCCGCCGGGCAGGGCGGACAGGCGCTCCCGGATGAACGGAAGAAGGGCGCCGCCGGCGGCGGCATACCGGTAGCCTTCAGCTTCTGTTCCGGCAAAGACGGCGGCGGATCCGCCGCACCGGTCAGCCAATGCCAGCGCCGCCTGCAACAGGGAATCTCCATCAACGGGAGGAAGGAACAGTACGGCGGGAATGCTATCCGTCGGACAACTGTTGACCTTATCCATCACCGCTTGGGTGTGGATTTGCTGTAATTCTTTGACCGCCT
>JAZLKY010000423.1:0-7497 GCA_045597885.1 Acutalibacteraceae bacterium
TGTGTCCTGTACTGCCTCTGATATTTTGCAGTTGTTTTTCTACCGTTTCACCGGTAAAAATCTTAACCGAAATATCCACAACACCGTCATTTACAGGGGTTACATAGATTTTTGAGCAAAATGCACGGCAACTATTTTATATACACGCCTGCGGCTTGAATAAAAAAATCACCTGCTTACAAGCAGCAGTACTCTAAAGGGCAGTTTTGCAAACTTCCCAAAATCCATTGAAAAAATGAGGTGGATATGCTATAATGATAAAGTATTAATGAGATCTTGAAACTATAATACTATCAGATGAGATCAAACAAGCACGCCAAAAAGCATTTTTATCTCAAGATGCCTTTGCTAAAAAGCTTGGTATTGTGCATTCAACGATAAATAGATGAGAAAACGGGAAAAGCAAGCCGAACCTCTCAGCCATGAAATCAATCAAGGATTTTTGTTTGAGCGATGTTTTCTCATATTCGCAAATAGAGCAAGCATGGCTTGATTATTCTAAGGAGGAAAACATATGAACCGTTTTATTACAAATGCTACTGACCTCATTACAACTCACGAGCAAACAAGAACAGGATTCTTGGCAATTGCATTAGAGAAGAACATGGTCGGTGATCCTTATGTTAAACAAGCTCTTGCCTTCAAAACAATGGCCACAGTAACGCATCAACCTGATGATTTTCTTACAATGACACAGCTCAGACCGTTCATGTTAACTGCCGCAGGACTTTCTGAGAAGTCGCTGCAGCACCTTGACGATGAAGATAAGACCCTTGTTATCAAAGAGCTTATTGAGAAATTCTTAAAGCCAGCAGGTAATGCCTATATTGATGAGACTGTTTACCGTTTCCTTCTCACGAAAGGAGATGCTGTAGGAGGAACAATGCGTAACAGAATCGGCGCTATGGGACAAGAGAAACTTGTTCGTTGCCTCCTCTCGTGTCTAAATGTTAGAGGAATGACCTATTATTGGGGCGATAAAGATCAAAAAACATTTTCTTGGAAAGCTGCACCTGCTGATGATACCGGTATTGAGAAAAAGATCAAAGCAATTTATTGGCAAAATGCTAAAGGAAAGCGATGCTTAGGTTTTAATATGACAGTGTCTACGGTAAAAAAGAACGTCGATATTTGTCTGTTCGATTCTGATAGAGCTACGTTCGATGGCGGTAAAATAGCAAAGGATAATCCTTTGAAAGCCATTATGTTAGGCGAATTAAAGGGCGGCATTGATCCAGCAGGAGCAGATGAACACTGGAAGACGGCGAACACCGCTTTGGATAGAATTCGGACGAGTTATTCCGCTACTGGGCACCCGGTGTTGTCTTCCTTTGTTGGTGCGGCAATTGAGCGCGCTATGGCAAACGAGATTTATGATCAACTTAGAGATCATACAATGACTAATGCAGCAAACCTGACAGATAACAATCAGCTCGTGGAATACTGCAATTGGGTTATTGAATTATAACGAGGTTAATTATGGAACAGCTTACCCTATTTGAATTTCCAAAAACAGATCATCTTGTTGATGGCTTTTCTGCAGATAGCCTTTGCCCTGACGAAGCACGAAAAGAGATGGAGCAGCACTTTGCAAAAGTGCTTGAAATAACTGACAAATTTAATCGTCAAAGCGTTAGCTATCAGACGAGCAAGAAAGAGGTTCTACATAGTTGGCTGAAATACAAAGAAGGGTTCTCTGCCGACCTTGTAAACCTCCTTCTGAACGAAATGAATGCAAAAGAAGGAGACCTTGTCATGGACCCGTTTATGGGATCGGGTACCACAGCACTTGTTTGTCAAATGAAAGGTATAAACAGCATTGGTTATGATATTATGCCTATTTCTGCTGTCTCGATCAATGCAAAGTCTGCTGCATTGAAGTATGATCTTTCAGAGATTCAGGCAATGATAGCCGAAATACAAGGCTTGGAGGTCCCAGTGGATTATAATGAGACCACGCCCAGTGTAACTATCACACGAGGTGCATATCCGCATGAAACGGATCACTATTTAGCCTTTATTTCTCAGTGGAGAGATCAGGCAAAATATTCTCCGGAAGCAAAGAATCTTTTAACGCTCTGCATCATCAACTCGCTTGAAAGAATCAGTTATACAACAAAGTCGGGGCAATACCTCGGTTGGGACTGCCGATCTGAAAAGGTCCAAGAGGCAAATAAGATACGTATTGCCAATGGGCAGAAACCATTGCCGAAAAAGTATGTTAGAGCCGAGATATTAGGAGCAAAGGAGACTATTCTCGGCGAGCTTGAGCATGTGGCAAGTGACATTGCTTTTATTCAAAAGAATAATGTTGAGAGTCCCGATGCTACGATTGAATATGTGGCGAATAGCGTTTTGTATGAAATTCCGAAATTGCCGGACAATATTCTTAAAGGCGTAATAACATCACCTCCCTATTGCAACCGCTACGATTACACAAGAACATACGCCCTTGAGTTAGTTTATCTTGGGATTGACGAAGATAAACTCAAGGAAATCAGACAAAATCTTCTTTCTTGCACCGTTGAGAATCGTTCAAAGGTTGATGATCTAAAGGAATTCTATTCTTCGATAGGTCAAGCGGATCGATTCGATTATACCTACGGCAAGATTAAGGAAAACAAAGCATTTGCTGAAATAATGCAAGCTTTATATACACGGAAAGATCATAGAGACTTGAATAATAATGGTGTTATTAGAATGGTTGAAGGATATTTCACCGAACTTGCATTTATATTTGCAGAGTTATATCGCATATGTCAAAAAGGCGCCACGGTTGCTTTTGTTAATGATAATGTTAGGTATGGAGGCGAAGTAATACCTGTTGATTTTCTTAGCTCTTCTTTTGCAGAACAATTTGGATTCACTGTTAAAAAAGTCTATGCACTGAAACAACAAAAAGGAAACAGTAGTCAACAGATGGCGAAATTTGGACGGGTTGCTCTTAGAAAAAGCATTACTGTTTGGGTAAAAGATTAACAAAATAACTGAGTAAGAAAAAAGGATCTAACCGCAAAAGGTTAAGTCCTTTTTGTTACCCAAAAGCCGCAGATAGGTTATATACACGCCTGCGGCTTGAATCATGACCATCGGCAACACACTTAGCCGGTGGTTTTCGTTTAAACAATAAGTAAAAATCGACAAACCTCTGTCGAGATTTGTCGATTTTTGGTGGGAGAGGGTGGATTTGAACCACCGAAGCCGAAGCAGCAGATTTACAGTCTGTCCCCTTTGACCACTCGGGAACTCTCCCGTGCTCAACAGGTGCTATATTACCACAGAAATCTGCTTTTGTCAACACTAAAAATAAAAAAACAATAAAAAAATGCGGGGATGAACAGATAAACAGCCAACCGGGAATCAGCAGGCGGTTTCAGTCAGCCGTCTTTCAACCGCCGCCATCTCGGCACACAGGCAGAACAATTCCATAGCGGCGTGCAATTCCGGCAGAGAGGGATAGGAGGGGGCAATCCGCAGATTGCTGTCATGCGGATCCTTTCCATAGGGATAGGTCGCACCGGCACCGGTAATGGTGACACCCGCCTGTTTAAGCAAGGCTACCGTCCTACCGGCACAGCCGTCTGTCAGATTGACACTGACAAAATAACCGCCTTTCGGGGTGTGCCATGTAGCGATCCCTTTGCCGCCCAATTCCCGCTCCAACGTTTCCAGCACTGTCCGGAAGCGGGGACGCAGGATCGCCGCATGACGTTTCATATGGGATTCGATCCCTGCCATATCTTTGAAATACCGTACATGACGAAGCATATTGATCTTATCATAGCCGATCGTCTGTACCGTCATGCGCCGCCTGATGTCCGCTATGTTGGCAGGGCTGGCTGCCAATGCCGCCACACCCGCACCGGGAAAACTGATCTTGGAAGTGGAGGTAAACATGATCACCCGATCTTCGTTGCCGCACTTGACCAGTTCCGGGTAGATATCGAGTAGCCGATCCCGGTCATCTTCGTACAAATGATGCAGACAGTAAGCGTTATCCCACAGAATGCGAAAGTCCTTTGCCGCCGGTTTCATCGCCGCCAACCGGCGCACCGTCTCATCCGAATAGGTAATCCCGTCCGGATTGGAATACATCGGAACACACCACATACCCTTGACAGAAGGATCGGTGATCAATTCTTCGACCTGTTGCATGTCCGGACCGGTTTCTGTCATGGCGACCGGGATCATCTCAATATCATAAAAAGCAGTCACCGCAAAATGCCGATCATAACCCGGCGCCGGGCAGAGAAACTTTACCTGCTTCTGAGATGCCCACGGCATTTCGCCGCACACACCCCGGCTGAACGCCTGTGTCAAATAGTCAAACATCAGATTCAAACTGGAATTGCCGCCGACGATCACCTGTTCCGCCGGCATATGCAGAATGTCTCCAAACAGCCGCCGGGCTTCCGGTATCCCTTCGAGTATACCGTAGTTGCGGACATCAAACCCGTTCTCTGCCCGAAAATCTGCCGGCAAAACATCCGCCGCCAACATTTCTTTCGTCAGTTCCAACTGTTCCGTTCCCGGCTTTCCGCGAGACATATCCAGTTGTAAGCCACGGGCGCATGCCGCCCGATATTTTTTCTCCAGTATCTGCTGCCGCTCACACAACTGCTGTCGTGTCATGGCAAAAATGTTCTGCTCATTTACGGTCATTTTTATCCGCCTCTCTATCAAATTAACAGGTACAGTATACACTATTATATCGGGTTTTGCAAGAGAAATTCCAAAAAAATGCAAGTTTTATTTTTTGTTCCTGCAAAACCAAAAGAAATCGAACCTGTTTTTTTGACTTTTTCTAATGAAACTGAACAAAGATGCCATCTCTTCATTCATTTTTATTGTTATGAAAAATAATGCTGTTTACTATTGACATTTGGAAAGAAATCGGGTATAATGACTTTCGTTCCCGACAATAAGGACACTTAGCTCAGCTGGTAGAGCATCCGCTTGACGTGCGGAGGGTCAGCGGTTCGAGTCCGTTAGTGTCCACCATGAAAAAGCACATCGCAATGCGGTGTGCTTTTTTCAATAGTTTTTTGTGTTTTCTGCATTTTTGGCCCGACAGTCCCGTACCATAAATAGAAGACAAACATGAATGGAAAAAGTACGGAGAAGGAGGGCGAACGATTGGGAGCGGCATATCACTGTTTTGCCCAGCTAAGCGAAACGGTCAGTGATTTTTTGTGGGGAAGGATCGGGTTGTTGCTGTTACTGGGAAGCGGTATACTGACAACGGTCCGGTCCGGAGGATTTCAGTTTTTTCATCTCAAACTTTGGTGGAGATGTACAGCAGGCAGTCTGTTCAGCCGGGAGAATGTCAGCCATTCCCGTGACAAAGGAGCGATCTCCCCTTTCCAATCGCTGTGTACTGCCCTGGCAGCGACGATCGGCACCGGCAACATTGCCGGCGTGGCAGCGGCTATTTGTTTTGGCGGGCCGGGGGCGGTATTTTGGATGTGGATCGCCGCCGCTTTCGGAATGATGACCGGATTTGCGGAGAATGTGCTGGGTATCTATTTCCGCCGAAAAAACAAAGACGGTGAGTGGACGGGCGGACCGATGTACACCCTGCGGGACGGTGTCGGCGGGCGGTTCGGCAGGGCAGTGGCAAATGTATTCAGCCTGTTGGCGTGTATTGCTGCCTTCGGCGTCGGCAACATCAGTCAATCCAATAAAATCGTTGCCAATATCGCCGCCGCATTTGACATCCCGACATTCAGTCACACCGTCCTGTATGCAGATGTAACCCTTTATTCCGTACTGTTGGGAATAGGGTTGACGGTGTTGGTGGGAAGCATCGTCGCAGGCGGATTACAACGGGTCGCCTCTTTTGCGGAGAAGATCGTTCCTATAATGGTCCTGCTGTACATCGCCGGCAGTCTGGCGGTCATTGGGATCAATTCCCGGCGTATTCTGCCGGCAATGCGGGCAATATTTGTAAGTGCTTTCAATCCTACCGCTGTCACCGGCGGCACGGGCGGCTACTGCCTCTGTGCCGTCATCACCCATGGACTGAAGCGGGGATGCTACTCCAATGAAGCAGGGCTTGGTTCCTCGGTGATTGTTCACGCCAATTCCGCTCTCCGGGAACCGGTCGTCCAGGGAATGTGGAGTTTGTTCGAAGTATTCACCGATACGATCGTTGTCTGCACCATGACTGCTTTGGTCGTGCTGACATCCGGCGTGTTTGATCTTTCAACAGGAAAGATCACCGTGTCGGGTGTCACCGATGCCACGCTGGTGGCGGCATCGTTCAATGCTGCTTTCCCCTGGGGCGATATCGGGGAAAAATTTGTAGCGGTCGCTCTGTTTTTGTTTGCTCTGACGCCCATACTCGGCTGGTCACATTACGGAGCCAAGGCGGCTGAATATCTGTGGGGAGAGAAAATCCTTCCGTTCTACCGAGGACTGTTCATTATCGCCGTCACCGCCGGAGCAGTGCTGACCTCTTCGCTTGCCTGGGGGATCGCCGATCTGTTCAATGCTCTGATGATGATCCCTAATGTGATCGGCGTGATCCTGCTATGCCCACTGGTGGATAGGATCACCGAGAACTACCTTGCCCGCCACGAAAACGGGAAGACGGAAAAGCCTCTGCTGTCATTTGATGAAACCATTCAAGCCACCGCCGAGTCTGCGATCCTGTCAGCCTCCTTCCCGTCGACGGAACAGAGCCGTTAACGACAAGGGAATAGAAAAAAATGTTCGGAATAAACGAACCAAAACCGTTGCGATCACAACGGTTTCGGCTTGCCCGACGGCGCACAAAGGTACACCGAGGGTGAGGTTCATTTATAGCAAAAAGGCAGATACAGTGCCGTTGCTACTACTCATACAAATGAAATTCCCGATACAGGTCCTGACGTCTGCGAGCTCCGGCGACCATTTTACCGGGATGCACCCGACGCCGTTTGCCGGTCGCCTGTCGCCATCCCTGCCTACAGGCAACGCCAACAAAGCCGAATGGCATCGCCCACCGATGGCGGGCGCAGAACGGATAGTCAGTTTTGGCATGATCCCATACCGTGCGCAGCAATTGCCCTGTCAGCGAGCCGCTTCCGACACCGTACTTTCCTCGGCTGGATATCAGATAAGCCTCGTTGAACCGTTCGGCATCTTTCTGTCCGAAGTTTCCGCCCGCAAAGATATCCGCCATCAGTTCATCCAGCACTGCATCCGAAACAGCGTCCTTTGCCCATTCCTGTACCGGCAAACCGACAAAGCGGGTAGCAAGTCCTGTCCAGATCTGCATAAAGCGCCACAGCCCGATCACCCGGCATTTTTCTTCAAATAATTGACAAAACCGTCCTTCCGGCATACTGTGCACAAATACAGCCCAGTCGCACAGATGGCGCAGCCCGACCCCTTCCCCGGTCAGATGGAGGGTCAGGTGCAACAAAAAGATCAATCCGTGATGAAAATCATCCGGCACTGTCATCTGCCCGATATCCGTACGGATCGTCACCGCCGTATCCAATGTATCCTGTA
>JAZLKY010000424.1:0-1298 GCA_045597885.1 Acutalibacteraceae bacterium
CCGTTTTGACTGTTTTACCTTATATTTTGTACTTATCCATAGCCGTTTTGGCACTTTAAAACATCACAAGGACGAAAGGCGTATCTGATGATGACTCGGTTACAGAATGCTGATCCTTCCTTTTCCGTCATCCTCTAAAGCGGAGAAGGGGATCTTCCCTTGGAGCGACTGCACAAGCATGGAGATGAAGTTGATGATTTTATCGATCATTTGCTTGAATTTATAGATGAGGAAATTCAGACTTTGGGAGGAATCGGAAGACATTTTTCCTTCTTCATCCGTGTTGCAGTTCTCTGCTGACATCGGCGTAAGGGTATCTGCTCCCCCTGTATAGACAAGATAGCGGGGGAAAGCCGGATTGTCATTCACCGTCATATAACCGTTGAACGCAAAGATCTCCGAGATCATGCGGTCTACCGAGCCGGGCATCAGATTGTGTGTCAGATTTTTGATGATCCATGTATGCTCGGGCAGATAACAGGTGGAGGCATCCACAATATTATCCGGGGACAGATAAGCGGATTTTCCGTTTTTCTGTGCCGCATCCAGATAGGAGCGGGAGAAAGTTTCACCCATATTTGCGCTGACGGCACCGTAGGAGTTGGAAGAAAGGGAGATAAGCTGATCGGACTGTTGTACGGCCTGTGTGCAGACCGGGATCATCTGAAAACCGTATTTAGCGATAATCGTAAGCTTTACGCCGGCTTGCTGCGCCTTATCGAGAATGGACTTTCGGTTTGCATATACGTTCTCATGGTAATTTTTGATTTTATCGATAAGCCCTTTGCATTCGTCTTCTTTGCCGGTGAAGTTCAGTGCCATGGCTTTGTCATAGTATTCATCGCCGACCATGCTCCAGAAGGACGGGAAGGTGCCGTGGCTAATGCGCATCAGTCGGGGCAGTACGTTCTCATACACTTTTTCATAAATATCCATCACTTCGCCGATGGCGGGATTGAGGATGAACAGAGAATTTGTGACGGACATGATGGCTTTTGCTATATCGATGATGTTCCCGCCGTCGCCTGCCACATTGCTGTTCACGTATCTTTCCAAACAGGCACCGTCAACGGTGATTTCGCCGGAAAATACCGCACCGCACGTTTCAAAGCCATTCAAGCCCCCGTCGTATAACACACAGTGGTCTATGCTGTCATAGCCGTAAACATACAGATACGTCAGCAGAATGTTCACGCCCAGACACCGACCGACAAGATTGACCTTTTGGGTGCCGGTAAGTTGTTTGACTTTGGTTATGTAGTCATGCAGTTGACCGGCTGTGTAGAACGGATCCAACC
>JAZLKY010000425.1:0-7477 GCA_045597885.1 Acutalibacteraceae bacterium
ATTGCCCGCCGTCTCTTGCCGATAGATTTCCACCAAAGCCCCCGGTATCGGCTCGGTCGATTGTCCGGTAAATACAAAAGCCCGCAGATACCCGACAAAAGCAGGACTTATGTCAGGTGATCCCGGCAGGGATCCCGCCAGTGCCGCTTTATCCCGCTCTATATCGGGGAGGGGATACTGTTCATCCAGCCAGTTTGGATCTCCGGCTGTTGGCTCTGCCGGCGGGACGGCGGCGGGAACGGATCGCCGGGAGTAGGTTTCCAACATCTTTCTGTTGTACTGCTCGATCAGTTCACTGACCGGCCGTGACTTCGGGGAATCATTCATTGGTATGCTCATTCCTTTCTTTAGTGTTAAAAATGAGAATGGCGGTGGATTTGTGAGAATTTTTATGGAAAACAGAGAATTCCGCATCCGATTTTGGGTTAAAATCAAAAAAATCCCGAAATTTCCCGAAAATTTCCGTTTTTTTTAATTTTTTTATTGACTTTTTTTTGATTTGCGCTTATATTGTTATCTGTCGTCCGATTAGAACCCGGGCGTGCATCTACAGCACAGGACTTTGTACCTGCAGAGAACGCCGCAGTCCCCTGTGGAGGAGGATTGTGAAAAACCCTTTGCGGAGGGCGTTATCAAAGCGGGTGCATCTGCCGTAAACGGCAGAAAATATTAACCGCAAAGGGGGATGCATGATCCATGCAAGAGAAAAAGAAAATCATCGAACTGAAAAACATCACCATGTCATTTGACGGTGAAACAGTGCTTAAAGATTTGAATTTAAGCATTGCCGACGGCGAGTTTGTCACCCTGCTGGGACCCTCCGGCTGTGGAAAGACGACCACCCTTCGCATTATCGGCGGTTTCACCACACCGGACAACGGGGATGTTTTTTTTGATGGAAAACGGATGAATGACACGCCGCCGTACCGACGAAATGTCAATACCATCTTTCAGCGATACGCCCTGTTCCCGCATATGAATGTATATGAGAATGTGGCGTTCGGTATGCGTGTGCAGAAAAAAAGCAGTGCAGAGATCGCTGAAACGGTCGCCCGGATGCTCAAGCTGGTCAACCTGTCCGGGTTTGAAAAACGGGCGGTCTCCACGCTCTCCGGCGGACAGCAGCAGCGTGTTGCCATCGCACGGGCATTGGCGAACAATCCCCGTGTGCTGTTACTTGATGAGCCGTTGGCGGCACTCGACCTCAAACTGCGTAAGGACATGCAGTCTGAGCTGAAGAATATGCAAAAGACGCTCGGCATCAGTTTCATTTATGTCACCCATGACCAGGAAGAGGCTCTGTCGATGTCGGATACCGTGGTGGTCATGGACAACGGTGAGATCCAGCAGATCGGCACCCCGCAGGATATCTATAACGAACCGAAGAACGCTTTTGTGGCGGACTTTATTGGGGAAAGCAATATTCTTGACGGTGTGATGATCGAGGATCGGCTGGTGGAATTTTTCGGACGCCGGTTTGCCTGTGTGGATGAGGGATTCGAAAAGAATGAGCCGGTGGATGTTGTCATCCGTCCGGAGGATATTGATATCGTTGAACCGGCGCAGGGACACCTGACCGGGACGGTGACTGCTGTCACGTTCAAGGGCGTTCATTATGAAACCATCGTTGATTTCAAGGGGTTCAAATGGCTGATCCAGACCACTGATTATTACCCGGCGGGCAGACAGATCGGCATCATCCTGAACCCGGAAGACATCCATATTATGAAAAAATCCGCCTATTCCGGTATGTTTGGGGATTACAGTTCGTATTCTGAGGAATTTGACGAGCTGGGCGATCCGCAGGCAGATCTGACCGAAGACAGCAGTGCGGAAGCCTGATCGGGCACCGCATCGGAATAAGGAGGGATGATTCGGTGAAAAACCGTTCGGTTGCAACGCCGTTCGCTCTGTGGATGATTCTCTTCACCGTGGTTCCCATGGTGATCGTACTGTATTTTGCTTTCACAGACGAGAATGGGGCGTTTACGTTACAAAATATCGTGGATATCGGTCAGTTTATCGGGCCGTATCTCGATTCTATCTGGATGGGAGCGCTGGCGACGGTGATCTGTCTGGTGCTGGCATATCCCATTGCGTTCAGCATCAGCCGCCGCAGTGAAAACGCACAGCGCACGATGGTGATGATCGTTATGCTCCCCATGTGGATGAACTTCCTGCTGCGTACCTATGCGTGGATGACATTGCTGGAGGACAACGGTCTGATCAATCAGTTCCTCGGTCTGTTCGGGTTGCACTGGCATATGATCAACACCGACGGGGCGATCGTGTTGGGAATGGTGTATAACTTCCTCCCGTTCATGATCCTGCCGCTGTATTCGGTCATGGCAAAACTCGATCCGAGGATCATCGAGGCGGCACAGGATCTCGGTGCCGGTCATGTGCAGGTACTGCGGCGGGTGATCTTGCCGCTCAGCGCACCGGGGATCGTGTCCGGGGTGACGATGGTGTTCGTCCCGGCAGTGAGTACTTTTGTCATCTCCAAACTGCTTGGCGGCAGTAAGAACATGATGATCGGTGATGTCATCGAGTCCATGTTCATGGGAGACGGCTCCAACTATAATGTAGGGGCGGCACTGTCACTCGTTTTGATGGTGCTGATGCTCCTGTGTATGTCGGTCATGCGCCGGGTGGATAACGGCGACGATGAAACAGGAGGTATCGTGATGTGAAAACGCTGTCAAAGATCTATAACACATTGATATTCCTGTTCCTCTACAGCCCGATCGCCGTGCTGATCGTCTACTCGTTCAATAACTCCAAGAACCGTGTCCGCTGGGAGGGCTTCACGCTTGACTGGTATGCTGATCTGTTCTCCGATGAACTGGTGCTGGAATCGCTGTGGGTGACACTGGAGGTGGCGGTGATCGCCGCTTTGGTCGCTACGGTCATCGGTACGATGGCGGCAGTGGGCATCTACAGCATGAACGGGAAAATGCGGCAGGTCATGCTGTCGGTCAACAACATTCCCATGATCAATCCTGAGATCGTCACCGGTATCTCCATGATGCTGATGTTTGTGGCGATCTACCGGGCTACCGGGCTGTTACAGCCCGGATTCCTCACACTGCTGTTGGCGCATATCACATTCTGTATTCCCTATGTGGTGCTGCAGGTGCTGCCGAAACTGCGTCAGATGAACAAGCATATGTATGAGGCGGCGCTCGACCTTGGCTGTCATCCGTTTGCCGCCTTTTTTAAGGTCGTTCTGCCGGAGATCATGCCCGGCGTGATCACCGGGGCGCTGATGGCGTTCACCATGTCGCTAGATGATTTTGTGATCAGTTATTTCAATTCCGGCTCCACAGCACAGAATCTGTCGGTCACGATCTATTCCATGACCAAGAAGCCGATCACGCCCGAAATCAATGCCCTGTCTACGCTGATGTTCGGCACGATACTGCTGTTGCTCATTGCGGTCAATGTGTGGCAGGTGCGGGACCTCAACCGGAATCGGCAGAAAGTGAGGCACAACGCATGAAAAAAGTTGCAATTCTGTCGGTGCTGTGCCTGCTGTGCTGTCTGTTCGGCGGTTGCGGCGGTGAGACCGGATCCGGTGTAGCGGATACCGGCGTGACACTGAATGTGTTCAACTGGGGCGAGTATATCGACGATGAGGAACTGGATGTCAATGCGCTGTTCGAAGAAGAGACCGGCATCCATATCAACTACAAGACCTATGAGAGCAACGAGTCCATGTACACCCTGCTCGAAAGCGGTGCGGCGGAGTATGATGTGGTCATCCCGTCCGACTATATGATCGGCAAGATGATCCGGGAGGGAATGCTGGCAAAGCTCAATTTTGACAACATCCCGAACTATAAGTACATCGGAGAGGAATACCGTAATCTGGAATACGATCCGAACAATGAGTATTCTGTTCCGTATACCTGGGGCACGGTCGGCATTTTCTATAATAAGAAGTATGTCGATGAGGCAGATCTGGCGCAGGGATGGGATATCCTGTGGAACGAAAAGTACAAGGACAAGATCTATATGTTCGACAATGCCCGTGATGCTTTTGCCATTGCGCTGAAAAAACTCGGCTATTCCCTCAACACGGAAGACCCTGCCGAGTGGCAGGCGGCATATGATGCATTGGCGGAGCAAAAGCCGTTGGTGCAGGGCTACTTTATGGATCAGGTGTTCCAGAAGATGACCAACGAGGAAGGCTGGCTTGCACCCTACTACTCCGGCGACGGTGCCAACATGATCACCGGGGATGACGGCAACGAGGATATCGGATATTTTGTGCCGCATCAGGGGACGAACTTCTTCGTAGATGCCATGTGCGTACTGGCAGGCACCAAACATCAAAAAGAAGCGGAACAGTACATCAACTTTATGTGCCGCACCGATGTGGCAAAGGCGAATGCGGAATACATCTGCTATTCCACCCCGCACACCGAGGCATTGGAACAACTGGACGAAGAAGTGTCCGGCGATCCGATGTTCTACCCGCCGCAGGAAGTGCTGGACAATACCGAGGTGTTTCTGACCTTGAGCGAGGAGACCATGAAACTGGAAAAGGATCTTTGGATCCGGCTCAAGTGTCTGCGCAAACGCCCGTCGTGGTGGCCGTTCCCACTGTGATATGATTAAAAGGGGCTGTTCAAAAACTTTTGTTTTTGAACAGCCCCTTCTATGGGATGTTAAAAATGTCCGGACATTTTTAACATCCCTTTCTGTAATGAGTTTTATACGGTCGGCAAGCATCTTTTTCCGCCGCCTTGACAAATGCCCATCGGCGGTGATAAAATACTTCATGTTGTCGTTGCTTTTTCGTACACCAAACGACATATGGTTTATATCAAAAGGAGCATTCACATCTATGGCACAGCATGCAAAACATAAAAGCGTCCCCTTACGTATCGGGATCGCAGTGGGCGTAACATTGATCACCGTTCTATTGGCGGTGTGGATCGTGATATGGACACTGTCACTGGGAAAAGGTGACCGTCGGGAGCAGCCGCCCGGTTCGGATGGCACCTCCTCCGCCGTGCCGGTGATCGTGACGGCACAGACAACTACTGATACGACAACAACGACCACGACCACGACTGTTACGACAACGGCACCGACTGCCGCCCCGACATCCTCTCCGTATATCCGCAAAAAATTGCTGTTTTCTTCACCGGAGAAGACGGTGTTCACTACTGCTGATCCGCATGTTTCTTTCCTCGGCAGTGCTGATCCGTCAGCAAAATTGACTCTCAACGGTACACCGGTCCTGCTGACCGACATCGGCGGTTTTTCTCTCGATATGTCTTTGGATCCCGGTAAAAACACGTTTACTTTTTCCACTGGGGAAGAAACGGTCAACTATACGATCACCTATCAGTTGGAGGTGATCCGCAGTATTTCTCCTGCCGGGGCGATCACCGGAGACGGCGGCGGCTCTTTCCAGGTGCGGGCAACCGTGCGCAAAGGAGCGCAGACAACGGCGCAGTTCAACGGTCAGAGACTGACCATGACACCCGTCCCCGTCGGGGAGGAAGGGGAGAATACCTCGGCGGATTTTGAGACGCTCGCCGCCACCTTCACCCTGCCCGCCGGAAAGCCGGGGGTGGCACAGACACTGTCCGGCGTGACCGTGACCTCTGTCTTTGCAGGACAGACACAGACAAAAAAGACCGGATCGGTTACTGTTCGTGCCAAGAAAGTCGACTCGATGGTGGTGATCACCAGAGATTATGCAGAAACCTTTTCCGGTAATACCGTCAACGATTATTCCCGCCCGACCAATGCCTATTTACCTGCCGGTACTTTGGACAAGGTGATCGGCACCGGTTCCGCCGCTGGCAACACCTACTATCACCTTGGTTGCGGCAAATGGGTATATACCAAGGATGCCCAATCGACCACCGCCATGGAAAAGGTGCAGGATAATACGGTGGGGGATGTGGCGGTGACGGTATCCGCCAAATCAACGGGACTGGCGTTTCCACTGGATTGGCGTGCTCCCTATGGGTTGGTGCTGTCCCCGCAGACCTACGCCGGTGCCAACAAGTCGGTGCCGGATTATTCCATCACCGAGCAGACGACGGAATATGTGGATATCACTTTCTCTTATGCCAAAACACTGCCGGATGCCCCGGTGCTGGACGACAGTCCCCTGTTTTCCGGCGCAGAGTGGCGCACGGGGAGCGGTGATCCCGTCCTGCGGCTGACACTGCGGGAAAAAGGACATTTTTACGGTTATTCTGTCAAATGGGACGGTAACACGCTGGCATTTTCGTTCAAGCATCCCAACGGAACAGCAGGCAATACCGATGACAAGCCACTGGCGGGTATTCGTATCGTACTGGATCCCGGTCACGGCGGCAGTTCTTCCGGCACCTACGGTACGATCAAAGGACTGTATGAGAAAACAGTTGCGCTGGACTATTCTCTGATTCTGCGGGATAAGCTGACCGCTTTGGGCGCAACGGTAGATATGACACGCACCACCGACGTGCTGCCGGACAATCCGACGATGGCGACACGCACCGCCCACGCCCGCAACAATAACACCGATCTGTTTTTGAGCATCCATATGAACGGTGTCGATTCCACTTCGGCACACGGCTGTACTCTGCACTACTTCAACGAATATTCTCATGATATCGCCTTGCTGTTGACTGATGCCATGCGGACGGTGGAAAAAGAGTACGGTATCGGCAACCGGGCACAGGTGCTGACCTGGAGTCCGTTCTTTGTGACACGGTTACATGACTGCCCGTCGGTGCTGATCGAGTGCGGGTTCATGACGAATGCCAACAATATGACAAAGCTCGTCGATCCTACCTATAGAGACAAGATGACGGATGCCATTGTGCAGGCGGTGGTCAGCTATTTTGACCGATTGTCCTGCCAGGAGCAATGACGTTATCGGTTCTGATCATTAATAAAACAAGAGGATCTGCCGGTTGGGTATTCCCTGCTGGCAGATCTTTTTGCTGTTTGATTGGCGAGATATGGTCAGCCTGTGGGGTTTTTCGGACGATTCCGAAAAGAAAAGGTATATTTCCCTCTTTCCGTTCATAGGGATGAAGCAAGCGACCGCCAAATGCTGTTTGACGGTGACAAACAACCATATGAGCGGAGGAAAGACTATGGAAACCACCAATCGGCTGTATCAGGATATCGCTGTCCGTACCGGAGGCGATGTGTATTTGGGCGTTGTGGGCCCGGTTCGCACCGGCAAATCCACTTTTATCAAGAGGTTTATGGATAGGTTGGTCATCCCCTACATGAATGACCGCTCCCGCCGGGAACGGGCAACGGATGAATTGCCGCAATCTGCCGCCGGACGCACCATTATGACGACGGAGCCCAAATTTGTTCCGGAGCAAGCGGCTACGGTGTCGCTCGACGGTGTTTCCACTATGAATGTGCGCCTGATCGACTGTGTTGGCTATATCGTTCCGTCGGCACTGGGATATATAGAGGAAGAACAGCCCCGTATGGTGAAAAC
>JAZLKY010000426.1:0-2287 GCA_045597885.1 Acutalibacteraceae bacterium
ACGCCGCGTACATCGGCACGCACCATACGGTTGATGGCATTTCCGCCACCGCCGCCCACACCGATGACCTTGATGGTGATCTGGGTATCCGGAACCACTGCTTCGATTTGCAAGCCCATATTGCCGTCCTCCTATTTGAACAAAGGATATTCCATCCCTTTGATACTATACTCCTTACCTATTTTATCATGTCAATTCTGATTTTTCAACTACTATTTAAAAAAAGATGAAAAATTTTTTGATTAATTTTTTTAACAGACCTTTTACCGTTTTTAAAACAGACAGCAAAAAGCAAAAGCGCCGTTCTCCGTTCGGCGTACGGTCAGTACGTCGTGGGAAAAACGGCGCCAAAATCATTCTTCCTGTCATCCACGGCTCATTCCGCCGCACCCGTTTCGGCGGCAGTTTCCTGTGTCGCTGTCGCTTCGGTGCTGCCCGTCTCCGATGTGGATGTGATATCGACGGTCTGCCGTGGTTCAAACAGCTCTTCCGGACTGCTCTTGGGGGTAAAGATCGCTTTGTCGTTGGTAGGATCATCATCCGCATAGGTCGTCATATCCAGCGACCCGCAGGCTGTTTCGCCATTATTCTTCAGCAATGTCGGGAGCATCGCATGTAATGTCTGAACCTGCACCGCCAAGTTGGATGAGTTGCCCAATTTGACTAAGATCTGCCCGTTCCACACAAAGAACAGTCCCGTCTTATCTGTCAGATCAATCACGGTAATATGCTCCAGCCCGACAGCAGACGCCCCTTGGAGCAGTGTTTGACTGATCTGCAGATCCCGCTCCTCCAGCAGGGCCTCTCCCGGATCAGTGCCCTTCAGTTTTGCGCCGGTAAGGCGGACACACCCTGCGGGCAGTGCCGTCTCATTCACCTGCTCCAAAGCGTGATTGTTTTCCCCAAGGATCATATAACTACCATCCGGCAGACAAACCGCCCCCATGACCGCCGTCTCCTGCACGGTGATCCGCACAGTGGAAAACGAAGCGTTGCCGACGTCGACGTGATCGAGATAGGGAAACGCTGACAGAATGGCATTATGGGCTTCCACCTTATTGACAACCAGCAAGCTTTCTCCGACATATATCCCACTGGCTTTGATGATCTCCTCATCGGAATAGCGGGTATCCCCCACCACCTCGATTGACTTTACGCCCAAAAAACTGATCGTTTTACCGTTTTTCTTGGCAATCGTACCGGAGATCCGGATCACCAAAAAAGCGATCAGCAGTACCAGCACCAACAGAACCGTCAGCACGATAGACACACGAACGATCTTTTTTCGCATCCTCTTTTTGCGGCGGGCAGCCTTGCGGGCTTCTTCAATATCCACCGTTTTGTTCCCTGTTCTGCGTTTGTTCTGTTCCATACCGTTATCCTTTCCGTTTTGTCGGACATCACGATTCTCATTCACGCCGGATAGCCGCTCCCACCCGGTACAACTGTTCTGTCATATCCTGATAGCCCCTGTCCAGATGATGCAGTTGGTCAATGATCGTTTCCCCCGTCGCCGACAATCCGGCAATGACCAGTGCCGCTCCGCCACGCAGGTCAGTACAGCACACCGATGCTCCCTGCAACGGGCCGGAAATCCCTTCGACCACCGCCACCCGTCCATCCACCCGGATGCGGGCGCCCATTCGCACCAATTCATCCACATAACGGTAACGATTCTCAAATATTCCCTCCACGAAAACGCTGGTACCGCAGGCGGTACACGCCGCCGCCATCAACGGTGCGCCGGCATCCGTCGGGAAGCCCGGATGCGGCAGTGTCCGTACTGTACCGCAGGAGAAACGCCGGGACGGTGCCTCAATATGCAGGCAATCCTGTCCGGCAGTCAACCGGCATCCGCTTTCCTCCAATGGCAAAAGCACCGGCATCAAATGAGCGGCACAGCAAGCGTGCAGTGTCAGATCTCCGCCGGTGGCTGCCGCCGCCGCCAGATAGGTGGCGGCCTCGATGCGGTCGGGTATCACCGTATGCTCACAGCCGTGCAGTTCCCGCCTGCCCTCCACGGTTATGGTGCCATCCTCCTGCAAACAGATGCCGGCTCCACAGGAATTGAGATAGTTACACAGATCCCGGATCTCCGGCTCCCGTGCGCCGTTGCGCAGTACCGTCGTTCCCTCCGCCGTACAAGCCGCCAGCAGGATATTCTCGGTCGCTCCCACACTGGGAAAAGGCAACGATATTTCCGTCCCGCAAAGACCGCCAACGGTTTCACAGTACAGTGTCCCATGCTCTTCACGGATAGTTGCGCCCAGTCGCCGTAAAGCCGCCA
>JAZLKY010000427.1:0-3448 GCA_045597885.1 Acutalibacteraceae bacterium
AAGCGCAGCCGTGAAAAGGCGGAGACTACCCGGCTCAACTTGAAAAAGACATTGCAGAGCGGCGGAGATCTGGCTTCCCGTGTGCCCGGCTTTGTGGATTGCCGCAGCCGGGATGCGGCAGAACGGGAACTGTTTATCGTGGAAGGCAAGTCCGCCATGGGTGCCTGCGTTCAGGCACGGGATTCGGAATTTCAGGCTGTCATCCCGGTGCGGGGTAAGATCCTCAACTGTCTGAAGGCTGAATATGAAAAAATATTTAAAAGTGAGATCATCGTCAATTTGCTTAAGGTAATGGGGTGCGGGGTAGAGGTCCGTTCGAAAGCAAACAAGAACCTTGCCACTTTTGATCTTAATTTACTGCGGTTCAACAAGATCATCATCTGTACCGATGCAGATGTGGATGGCTTTCAGATACGGACGCTGATATTGGCTATGCTTTATCGGCTTACGCCCACACTGATCGAACAGGGATATGTATATATTGCGGAGACACCGTTGTATGAGATCAATACCAAAACGGATACGTATTTTGCCTATAACGACCGTGAAAAAACCGAAATACTCAGTAGTATCGGTGATGTAAAATATAAAATCCAGCGTAGTAAAGGGTTGGGCGAAAACGAAGCAGGTATGATGTCTCTTACCACGATGCACCCAGCGACCAGACGGCTTATCCGGGTGACTTCTGCGGATGTTGAGGAAACCGCCACAATGTTTGATGTGCTGTTGGGTGACGATCTTGATGGACGTAAACGCATCATTGCCGAGCATGGTGCTGAATACCTCGATATGTTGGATTTAGAGTAAGAAGGGAGGCGGCCGTATGGCAACGAAAAAGAAAAAGACGGAAGACCCGGCAGCCCGTACTTTGCCGGAAAGCACCCATATCACCGGTGCCGGCGAGGTGGAACATCAGATTATTACTGACACCTTGCGTGAAAATTATATGCCCTATGCAATGAGTGTCATTATGTCCCGTGCCATTCCGGAGATTGATGGATTCAAGCCTTCACACCGCAAGGTGCTGTATACTATGTACACTATGAATCTGCTTAAGGGTGATTTGGTGAAATCTGCCCGGATAGCAGGCGAGACTATGAAGCTCAATCCTCATGGTGATGCCGCCAACTATGATACCATGGTACGTCTGTCACGGGGTAATGAGGCATTGCTCCATCCGTATGTCGAATCCAAGGGGAACTTCGGTAAAGCCTATTCCACCGAGATGGAGTGCGCCGCCTCGCGGTATACGGAGGCGAAACTGGCGCCGATAGCGGCGGAATTGTTCCGGGATATTGACAAAGATGCCGTGGATTTTGTGGATAATTTTGATGCCACGATGAAAGAGCCGTCGCTCTTCCCGGTGACGTTCCCTGCCATTTTGGTCAACAATAATTTGGGTATCGCAGTCGGCATGGCGAGCAATATCTGTTCGTTTAATCTGCAGGAGGTCTGTGATACGGCTGTGGCGCTGATCAAAGATCCCGAACACGATATCCTGTCAACATTGAAAGCACCGGATTTTCCGAGCGGCGGTCAGTTGATCTATGATCGCTCCGATCTGCAAAAAATATACGATACCGGCCGTGGCAGCTTGCGTGTGCGGGCGGTATATACTTATGACAAGTCCGGCAACTGTATTGATATTACCGAGATCCCGTATTCCACCTCCATCGAAGCGATCATTGCCAAGGTGACCGAATTGGTGAAAGCGGGCAAGGTAAAAGAAATCAATGATATCCGTAATGAGACTGATCTGAATGGATTAAAGATCACCATTGATTTGAAACGGGGGGCTGATCCCGACAAGCTGATGAGCCGTCTGTATACTATGACACCGTTAGAGGATGCATTCGGCTGCAATTTCAATGTGCTGATCGGCGGCGTCCCGCAGGTGATGGGCGTACGGGGACTGATGGAGGAGTGGATCGCTTTTCGCACGGAATGCGTCCGCCGGCGCACCTACTTTGACCTGTCCCGTGCAAAGGAACGTCTTCACTTGCTGAAGGGACTGGAAAAAATATTGCTGGATATTGATAAAGCCATTCATATTGTACGGGAAACTGAAGAAGAAAACGAAGTTGTTCCTAATTTGATGATCGGATTCGGTATCGACAGAACACAGGCGGAATATGTGGCGGAGATCAAATTGCGCCACCTCAACCGGGAGTATATCGTCAATCGACTTCATGATGTGGAAGATCTGGAAAGAACGGTAGCGGATCTGGAAGACACTCTCCGTTCCAAAAGCCGTCTTCGCCGGATCATTACGGAAGAATTGCAGGATGTGGCGAAGCGGTACGGTCAGCCTCGCCGTACCAGGTTGCTGTATGCTACCGATATTATGGAAGAAGCTGAAGAGGAAGAAACAGTGGACGATTATCCTTGTACGGTTTTCTTTACGAGTGAGGGCTACTTCAAGAAAATAACGCCTCAATCTCTTCGGATGAGCGGGGAGCACAAACTCAAAGAGGGAGATAGGATCACGCAAACGATCGAAACCTCCAACGCCAAAGAGGTCCTGTTTTTTACTGATCGTCATGCGGTTTACAAAAGTCGGCTCTCTGACTTCAAAGATACCAAGACCAGTGTCATGGGAGAGTATATTCCAGGCAAAATGCAGTTTGAAGAGAATGAAAATGCTGTTTTCATGGCGGTGATAGGGGAATATACCGGGTATATGCTCTTTTTCTTTGAAAATGGGAAGGCCGCCAAGGTGGATATGGGGGCCTATGCAACAAAAACAAATCGGCATAAGCTGATCGGGGCATACAGCGACAAATCGGCATTGGCGGCAATGCTGTACCTGCCGGAGGATGCGGAATTGATGCTGACTTCTACTTCGGGGCGACGGCTGCTGGTCCATACTGGAGCGATCTCTGCCAAATCAACACGGAACACCATCGGTGTTCAGGTCATGACACTCAAAGGTAAACATCGTTTGCAGGCAGTAGAACCGTTTGTTCCCGGCAGTGTGGTAAAGGAAAGCCGTTACCGCACAAAATCTCTGCCGGCGGCGGGAGCGATGCCGCAGGAAGAAGACTTGGGAGAACAGTTAAGTATGCTGTAAGGTAGAAGTTTTTGACGTGAGAAAAGTGCATATCTGAAACAGTAGGAAGAAAGGTCAGGAAGTGCTAATGAATATTTTTCACTTGTCAGCCGAAGAAATTATGACTGCGGTTGAAAAGATTGGCGGATTTTTATCTGAAAACGGAATAGAACGCAAGGAAGCTTTGAGGATCCAGTTTGCGGCAGAGGAAATCCTGCTGACGTATCAGAACGGGGTCGGGGAAGGGGCGGCTGTAGAACTGTTCCTTGAAAAGCGTATGGGAATGTCCCGTATCATTTTTCGCATTGCCGGATCGGCTCTTGATCCCTTCGGTGCAATGACGGAAGAAGACCGTCTGATGCACAACCTCATGGAGAACATGGGAACAGCTCCGACCTG
>JAZLKY010000428.1:0-1877 GCA_045597885.1 Acutalibacteraceae bacterium
GTTGTTGCTCGGAAATGCGGCGGTAGCCCGTGGAGCCTATGAAGCGGGTGTGCGGTTCGTTTCCTCATATCCCGGTACGCCCAGTACCGAGATCACCGAAACATTAGCTACTTATCCGGCTGAAGAAGTATATTGTGAGTGGGCACCGAATGAAAAGGTTGCCGCCGAGGCGGTCATCGGTGCCGCCATTGCCGGCGGACGGGCGATGAGTTGCTGTAAGCATGTGGGACTGAATGTGATGGCTGATCCTGTGTTTACCGACAGTTATATCGGGGTAAACGGCGGCGCTGTCTTCTGCGTGGCAGATGATCCGGGGATGCATTCTTCTCAGAACGAACAGGATTCCCGTCATTACGCCAAGGCAGCTAAGATCCCTATGCTGGAGCCGTCGGATTCTGCCGAATGTAAGTCGTTTACTCAGATGGCGTTTGATATCAGTGAAAAATATGACACGCCTGTCTTCATCCGGCTGTCCACCCGTGTGTCGCACTCTCAGAGTTTGGTCGAGATCGGCGAACGGCAGGAACATCCGCTCAAGGATTATGAGAAAAATATTCCCAAAAATGTGATGATGCCGGCGATGGCGATCAAGCGTCATGTAGTGGTTGAGGAGCGCACCGTGGCGTTGATGGCATTTGCGGAGCAGAGCGATCTCAACCGGGTGGAGAACAATGGCAGCCGTATCGGTGTCATCACCAACGGGATCTCTTATGAATACTGCCGGGAGGCACTCGGAGACCGGGTGAACTATCTGAAACTGGGTTTAGTATGGCCACTGCCGGAACAGAAGATCCGGGAATTTGCCGCCACCTGCGAAGAGATCTATGTTGTAGAAGAATTGGATCCGTTTATTGAAGAGCATTGTCTGGCGTTGGGTATATCCGTGATCGGGAAAGAGCAGTTCACGCTGCTCGGTGAATATACCCCCGCTATGATCCGCCGGGTGGTGCTGAAGGAGGCGGAGGCTTCTTTCGCTCAGCCGGATGAGCCGGTTCCTGCCCGTCCGCCTGTCCTCTGTCCGGGCTGTCCGCACCGGGGAACGTTTTATGTATTGAAGAAGTTGGGGTTGACGGTCTCCGGTGATATCGGTTGTTATACACTCGGAGCGGTGGCACCGTTGTCGTCGGTGGATACGACCATCTGCATGGGTGCCTCTATCAGCGCCGCCCACGGTATGGCAAAGGTCCGTGGACAGGCATTCAACAAGAAGCTGGTCTCGGTGATCGGTGATTCCACCTTCATGCATTCCGGTATTACCGGGTTGTCGGATATCGTCTACAACAAGGGTATCAATACGGTGATCATACTGGATAATTCCATCACCGGCATGACCGGACATCAGGATAATCCCACAACAGGCAAGACCATCCGGGGCGATGCCACCAGGCAGGTCGATCTGATCCAGTTGTGCAAGGGGCTTGGTGTCGAACATATCACGGTCGCTGATCCTTTTGACGTTAAGAACTTTGAAGCGGTAGTCAAAGAGGAGACCGAGCGGGAAGACGTTTCCGTTATCATCGCTCAGCGCCCCTGTGCTCTGCTGAAGTCGGTCCATTATACCGGGTACTGTGAGATCAACGATCAATGCCGCCGGTGCAAGATGTGTATGAAACTCGGCTGTCCGGCGATCAGTGTAGATGCCGAGGGGACGGTGCGGATTGACCGCACACAGTGCAACGGCTGCGGGCTGTGTACCGGGATATGCCCGTTTGGCGCCATTGAAAAGAAAGATTGAGAGGACGGTTGATCTATGAATAATACCACCAATATCATGATCGTCGGCGTAGGCGGTCAGGGCACATTGCTTGCCAGCCGGATCCTCGGCGGCGCCGTCATCCGGGAGGGATATGACGTTAAGGTCTCGGAGGTCCACGGGA
>JAZLKY010000429.1:0-1534 GCA_045597885.1 Acutalibacteraceae bacterium
CGATCGGTCCGGCATAGTCCCACACCTTCATGTCCACCGCGCCGGTACTGTCCGCCAGCACAGCATTCAAATACGATTTTCCGGTGTTGGTGACCTTGATCGACGCCTCTTTCAGTAAATAGAATCCCTCTACATTCTGTCCTGCCTGCAGTGCATTAACAGACGGGGTATTGTTCATCATTCCGCTTTCCATCAGACCGCCCTTCCTTTCAAGACTATGATAGCATCATCAGACGAAAAATGCAACCGTCTTTTCCCTGTTCTTTTCTTGTTCCCGTGATATTTTTATGGAGAAAAAAGTTCTTTCCTCTTGACGGATTTTTTGTCGGATGGTACACTGATACCGTCAGAAAGCGGAAGGAGAACCGGTATGAGTTATCTCGGAATCGACATCGGCGGAACAAAGTGCGCCGTTTTACGGGGGCAGGGAACAGAAATAGAAGAAAAAGTGCGGTTTGAGACCACCGCTTTCCCGGAGACGTTGGATAAGATCCTTACTGGCGTCCGGCGGCTGATGACACCTGCTGTCACTGCCGTGGGGATCAGTTGCGGCGGACCGTTGGACTGCAGGCGGGGGATCATCCAATCGCCGCCCAGTTTGCCCGATTGGGTGGATGTGCCGATCGTTTCGATCATTGAAAAAGCGCTGGGAAAGCCCACCCATCTGTGCAACGATGCCGATGCCTGTGCACTGGCAGAATGGCGATACGGTGCGGGAAAGGGAACAGAAAACATGGTCTTTCTCACCTGTGGGACGGGATTCGGTGCGGGACTGATCCTCAACGGGCAGTTATACAGTGGCTTCTGCGGCAGTGCCGGCGAGATCGGTCATGTCACGCTCCACCCCGACGGTGACCATATCGGCTATTACAAGAGAGGTGCCGCCGAAGGGTACTGCAGTGGTTCCGGCATTGCCCAGTACGGAGCAGGCAGTGCCAAAGAGATCGCTGACCGGGCAAAGGCAGGTGATCCGCAGGCGATCGCACTGTTTCAGACGATCGGTGCCGATCTCGGCAGAGCTGTGGCGATCCTCGTAGACCTGCTCAATCCGGAGGCGGTGGTACTGGGCAGTATCTACGCCCGTTGTACCGACCTGCTTCAGCCGTCACTGGAAGAACAATTAAAAAAAGAGGCGCTCTTACCGGCAGTGGAAGCCTGTCGGATCCTGCCGGCGGCACTGGGAGAGCAAATCGGAGATGTGGCGGCACTCACCGTTGCCGCAATAGGGTAACAACGATCCGCCACCGATCAATCCGCCGGGCAAAGCAAACTGCCAAGAAAACCGCATCTGCCGGTGTGTCAACAGATCGACACACCGGCAGATTGTCATTTAGTTCTGTTTTTCCCTGTTCCGGGCAGATGTCGCCGCACCCGTTCCGGGAAATAATACATCCAGATCAGCAATTCCCGGGCAGGCAGCAGCCTGTGCCACCAAAGGACATACCGACGGTAAGCCGGCGAATCACAGGAGACCCGTCTCCCTTTGCGGATGAATGCAGTAGCCTTCCCGATGATCTGATCGGGAGCGATCCCC
>JAZLKY010000430.1:0-5561 GCA_045597885.1 Acutalibacteraceae bacterium
GGCAGTGACGACGGGCATACTGTCGTATGGTCGCCGTCACTAACGCAGGCGAGCGTTCAATTTCACATCAAAAACCGACCGGGGTTCGGCTCCCTTCGGCTATACCGTATTATACAGTGATACATCCCCGAATATGAACCGAGCGGCAAAAAACGGCTGAAAAACCGTCCCCCTCGGCAATGATCAAAATGCGAGTGAGCCTGTAAGCCGAGTTCTGTTGTAAGCAACCATCTATCTCGACCGACCGTTACCGATCGGCTCAAGCCGCCCGTCGAAGCACATCGAGCAAATGTATCGCTTCTGTCGGCGTTGCACCGGATAGGGTTTGCAGGGCCACGCCGTCTCCGACGTGCCGGTGAGCTCTTACCTCGCCGTTCCACCCTTACCGCAAAAATTGCGGCGGTATATTTCTGTTGCACTGTCCCTGGGGTCACCCCCGGCGGCCGTTAGCCGTTATCCCGCCCTGTGGTGCTCGGACTTTCCTCATGTATCACCGATACACGCAGCTGCTCAGCCCACTCGTGGGGTTAGTGTACCGCATTTTTTTGATTTTGTCAAATGTTTTCCTTTGCAGTCCCGTCAAAATGTTCAAAAATAAAAAAATAACTTGACAAAAGTGTCAAAACCGTGTATAATGCGTAAAGTAAATTTGCTTTACAGATTGGAGGTGGCACGCTTGGGTAAAAATTTAGAAATGGCACTGTTGCTTGATTTCTACGGTGAGATGCTCACCGAAAAGCAGCGGGACATGGTCGATTATTACTACAACGATGACCTGTCGCTGGCAGAGATCGCTGAAAACGAAGGGATCACCCGTCAGGGTGTACGGGATTCCATCAAGCGGGCAGAGGCACAAATGTTAGAGATGGAAGAACGGTTGGGCCTTTCCCGGCGTTTCCGTCGGATCTGTGCTGATGCCCAGGAAATTGCCGCCTTAGCCATCAATATCAGACAGACTACCGACTTCCCCGGTGCGCCCAAAGAGCTGGGCGTTCAGGCTGAACGGATAGCAGAATTGGCAGAATTACTGCAAAAGGCGTAACAAGGCTCTGAGAGGCAGGTGATCACGTGGCGTTCGAAGGATTGACAGACAAACTGTCTGCCGCATTCAAGAAGATGCGGAATAAAGGAAAATTGAGTGAGGCGGATGTCAAGGATGCCATGCGGGAGGTCCGGCTTGCTCTGTTAGAGGCAGATGTCAACTACAAGGTTGCCAAAGATTTTACTGCCAAGGTTGTAGAGGCGGCTGTCGGCGCCAAAGTGATGGAAAGCCTGACACCGGCGCAGATGGTCATCAAGATCGTCAACGATCAGCTGACCGAGCTGATGGGCGGCAGTGCGGCGGGGCTGGGACGTTCCAACCGTCCGCCCACGGTAATCCTGATGTGTGGCTTGCAAGGCTCCGGTAAAACAACGCACAGTGCCAAGTTGGCGAAGATGCTGAAGGGACAGGGACACCGTCCCATGCTGGTAGCGTGTGACATCTACCGTCCTGCCGCCATCGAACAATTAAAAGTTGTCGGAGAGCGGGCTGGCGTTCCGGTCTTTGAGCGGGGTACGGAGAACCCGGTAGATATTGCCAAGGCGGCGGTGGCGCACGCCCGTGATCACGGAAACGATTTCGTTTTGCTGGACACCGCCGGACGACTGCACATCGACGAGCAACTGATGGATGAACTGAAAAACATCCGCACTGCCGTCGAGCCGGAGGAGATCCTGCTGGTGGTCGATGCCATGACCGGTCAGGATGCCGTCAATGTGGCATCCGCCTTTGATGAGGCGTTGGGCATCACCGGTGTCATTCTTACCAAGTTGGATGGCGATACCAGAGGCGGTGCGGCACTCAGTGTGCGGGCGGTCACCGGTAAGCCGATCAAATTCGCCGGTATGGGCGAGAAGTTGGATGACCTCGAAGTTTTCCATCCCGATCGGATGGCGAGCCGCATATTGGGGATGGGGGATGTTATGTCCCTGATCGAAAAGGCGGAACAACAGGTCAGCGAAAAAGAAGCCGAGGAGCTGGCACGCAAATTACAGGAAGACAAGTTTGATTTTAACGACCTGCTGGATCAGTTCCGTCAGATCCAAAAGATGGGCGATATCAAAAGTCTGCTCGGTATGATCCCCGGTGTCGGAAAACAACTCAAAGATGTGGACATTGATCCAAAACAGTTTGCCCGTATTGAGGCGATCATTTTGTCCATGACACCCGCCGAGCGGGAAAAGCCGGCACTGATGAACCCCTCCCGGAAGCGGCGGATCGCCGCCGGATGCGGACAACGGGTAGAGGATGTCAACCGTCTGCTCAAGCAATATGAATCCATGCGGCAGATGATGAAGCAACTCAAAAAGATGGGTAAAGGGAAAAAAGGCGGTCACGGACGGATGCCCGGCGGATTCCCCGGTGGGATGCCCCCCATGCCGGGCGGATTTCCGGGCATGGGCGGAAATCGCTTTGGATTTTGATTCAATCTGCGACAAACGCAGTTGGATATAAAAAATTGTATCTTTATTTTTGGAGGTTTTTCTTATGGCAGTCAAAATTCGTCTGCGCCGCACCGGCGCAAAAAAAGCACCGTCTTACCGTGTCGTGGTGGCAGATTCCCGTTATCCCCGTGACGGTCGGTTCATCGAGGAGATCGGATACTACAATCCTCTGACCGATCCGGTCACCGTCAAGATCGACATGGAGAAAGCCAATAACTGGATCGCCAACGGCGCACAGCCCACCGATACAGTGAAGGTCCTGCTTAAAAAGGCGGAAGAAAGCAAATAATCACCGCACCAGAAAGGAACAGTTACCAACATGAAAGAGTTACTGGAGATTATTGCAAGAGGATTGGTAGAGGATCCTTCTGCTGTCTGCGTAGAAGAAGATGCTCCCGATGAGGAGGGCACGGTCGTATTCCATCTGCACGTAGCTCCCGATGATATGGGACGTGTGATCGGCAAGCAGGGACGGATCGCCAAGGCAGTCCGCACCGTAATGCGTGCCGCCGCCACCAGACAGGATGCAAAAGTTGCAGTAGAGATCGACTAAACAAAAGCGGGGATGTTAAAAAGTCCGGATCGCAAAAAGGGGGCTGTTGAAAAACACTTGTTTTTAACAGCCCCTTTTAAATTCATTAAAGAACAGGAAGGATCACTTATGCCGCAAAAACCGTTTTTGGAGGTCGGACAGATCGTCGGTACACACGGTGTCCGGGGAGAAATGCGGGTACAGCCCTGGTGTGATACGCCGGAGCAGTTTTCAGGATTCAAAAAACTGTACTGGGATGCCGCCGGGGGACAGCCTGTTTCCGTCCGGTGCCGTCCGAACAAGACGATGGCACTGGTAAGCATTGAGGGCATCACCACCGTCGAAGCGGCGGCGGCTCTCCGGGGCAGGATTTTATATGTTGACCGACACGATCTTCATCTCCCGGCGGGACGGCATTTGGTGCAGGACCTCATCGGCATCACAGTGGTAGATGCAGATACGGGAGAGAAATACGGCACGTTGACCGATGTCAGTCAGACCGGGGCAAATGCCGTCTACCATATGCAGACGGAAAATGGCGAGGTGCTGATCCCCGCCATTCCGTCGGTGATCATTTCCATCGACACGGTAACGGATATCCTGCGATTGCGCCCGATGAAAGGACTGTTTGACGATGCGTTTTGACATCATGACGCTGTTCCCGGAGATGTTCACTTCGGTATTCGGAGAAAGTATTCTCGGCAGAGCACAGGCAAAGGGATTGCTCGAAATGCACTGTCACCAGATCCGGGAATATACTGAAAATAAGCAGATGCAGGTGGATGACTACCCCTACGGCGGCGGCATGGGGATGGTGATGTTCCCCCAACCGATCGCTGACTGCTTCCGGGCGGTTTGTCAACAAACAGGATACCGTCCGCATCTTATTTATATGTCCCCGCAGGGACACACACTCACCCAGCAACGGGCGAAAGAGCTGGCACAGCTGCCGGGCATCTGCATCCTGTGCGGACATTATGAGGGCGTGGACGAGCGGGTGTTGGATGCCATCGTAGATGAACAGATCTCCATCGGGGACTATGTACTCACCGGCGGCGAGATCCCCGCCATGGCGCTGGTGGACTGCATCTCCCGCATGATCCCCGGCGTACTGGCGGATGAGATCTGTTTTACGGAGGAGAGCCACTTCTCCGGGTTGCTGGAATATCCCCAATACACCCGCCCGGCAGAATGGGAGGGACGGCGTGTGCCGGACATTCTGCTGTCGGGGCATCACGCCAATATCGCCCAATGGCGGCACGAGCAGGCACTCGAACGTACCCGGCGGCTTCGCCCGGACCTGCTGGGAGCGGCAGAGTTGACCGAAAAAGACAAAAAATGGCTGCAGGAGCATCCATTGCTCACTGGGAAATAAAGGGGAAATAAAGCGATATAGCCAAAACCTTTTCACTTTTTTGTGCAATTCATCAAAATGCGTCGGCAGAATCCGGCGAAAATCGGGCAGACAGCCAAACTTGCGACACACCGGCAGAAAACGCATTGACTTACCGACGATTTGTGCTATAATAGAACTTGTTGAAGCGATGCAAAACCTGTTTGATCATACTGCAAAGGAGTTATGACATATGTGTGTGAAAGATGTCGTTGTTCAGAATCAAGTCGGTTTACACGCCCGTCCTGCCACATTCTTTATCCAGAAGGCCAATGAATTCAAGTCTTCTATTTGGGTAGAGAAGGAAGAGCGCCGTGTCAACGCCAAGAGCTTGTTGGGTGTTCTGTCCCTTGGGATCGTCGGCAACACCGACATCCGCATCATCGCCGATGGCGCAGATGAAGAAAAAGCAGTCGATGCATTGGTCAAATTAGTGGAGTCCGGCTTCACTGAGTAATAGAAAGAGCAAAAGGATGCCGTGACAACCGTCCGGCATCCTTTTTCATTTCCAATAGTATATTTCTTTTAGTATATTACAATTTGTATAGGTGATTTTACTATGGAAAAGATATTTGACTCCCATGCCCACTATGATGACCGGGCATTTGATATCGACCGGGAAGACCTACTGCGTTCTCTGCCGGAGAAAAATGTCGGGTGGGTGATCAATGCCGCCACCGACCCGGACAGCGCCCGCATGAGCATTGCCTTTGCCGCCCGGTATCCGTACATCAGGGCGGCGGTCGGCATCCATCCGGAACTGGTGGGACAAGCCGAACCGGATTGGCTCGGACAGATCGAAGCACTGGCAAAAGAACCGGGGGTTTGCGCCATCGGGGAGATCGGACTGGATTATCACTACGATGACGGTGCACCTCGTGAGGTACAGTGTCGGTGGTTTGCCGATCAACTGGCATTGGCAGATCGGTTGGGATTGCCGGTCATCGTCCACGACCGGGATGCCCACGAAGACACCTTGACCCTGTTGGAGCAATACCGTCCCCATGGAGTGGTACACTGTTTTTCGGGCAGTGTGGAGATGATGGAACGGATCGCGGCGCTGGGGATGTATATCGGGCTCGGCGGAGCGGTCACGTTCAAGAATGCCAAACGCCCCGCACGGGTAGCCGCCGCCGTTCCGACAGACAG
>JAZLKY010000431.1:0-5618 GCA_045597885.1 Acutalibacteraceae bacterium
CGGTCCGTTGACAGCACCGCCGTTAGCAGATGATATTGCCGTCCTGTGCGGCGGCGGGCTTTCTTTCTACGATGCTGCCGCTCCCATCGTGACAGCAGGGAGCGTGGATATGTCCAGCGCTTTCCGGGCTTCCCGGTATGACCGGGAGGAGAGCGGCGAAGGAGACTACATAAACTGTCCTCTCAACAAGGAGGAATATGAGGCGTTCCATCAGGCGCTGCTGACGGCAGAGCGGGCACCTTTGCACGATTTTGACACACCGTCAGGGTTGACGGTGTATGAGGGTTGTATGCCGATCGAGGTGTTGGCGGGACGGGGAACGGATGCCATACGGTACGGTCCCATGAAGCCTGTAGGGTTGAGAGATCCCCATACAGGACACCGTCCGTGGGCGGTGGTACAGTTGCGAACGGAGAATGCCGCCGGAACACTGTATAACCTGGTGGGTTTCCAAACCAATTTGAAATTTGCCGAACAGCGTCGGGTGTTTGGGATGATCCCCGCTTTGAAGAATGCGGAGTTTATGCGTTACGGGGTGATGCACCGCAATACATTCCTGGATGCGCCCCGATTGCTGGATGCCTCTTTTGCGATGAAGAAGCATCCGGGGCTGTTCTTTGCCGGACAGATGACCGGCGTGGAGGGGTATATGGAATCAGCAGCATCCGGTATTTTAGCCGGCTTGAATGCTGTGCGGTACTGTCGGGGAGAAGCCCCGCTGATCCTGCCCCGTGAGACCATGATGGGGGCTTTGGCGGCTCATGTCAGCGAGCCCAATGGGCAGTATCAGCCGATGGGTGCTAATTTTGGGATCCTTCCGCCGTTGGAATCGCCCGTCCGGGATAAGAAAATGCGTTATGAAGCATTGGCACAAAGGGCACTCAGTGTCCTGTCTGCCTATGTCAAATGATCGCTACAGTGTAAAAGGAAGTGTTGAATATGACGGTTATCGTCGATGCATACGGCGGAGACAATGCTCCGCTGGAGATATTAAAAGGGGCAGTTCGGGCAGTACAGACACTGTCCTGCTCTGTCCTGCTTACCGGTAATGAAACTGAATTGCGCCGTCTGGCGGCAGAGAACGATCTGCCGCTTGATGGAATAGCCATCGAGAATACGACGGATGTGATCCGGATGGAGGATCATCCCAAGACGATCCTGCGAGAGCATAAGGACAGTTCGATGGGGGTGGCGTTGCGTCTGCTTGCCGAGGGTAAGGGCGATGCGGCAGTTTCTGCCGGGAGTACCGGTGCCTTGTTGATGGGCGCCACCTTTATTGTCAAGCGGATCAAAGGGATCGCCCGTCCCGCACTGGCACCGATCGTGCCGTCGGATACAGAACCGTTCATGATCATCGACAGTGGCGCCAATGCGGATTGCCGCCCGGAAATGCTGGTACAGTTTGCCCGGATGGGCAGTATCTATATGTCCCGTATGTTCCCCGGCAAGGGATCGCCACGTGTGGGATTGCTCAATGTTGGAACAGAAGACACCAAAGGCGGCGAGCTGCAGCACGCCGTGTTTCCACTGCTACAGCAGAGCGGACTGAATTTTATCGGTAATATCGAGGCAAGAGATGTTCCTGCCGGTGTGGCAGATGTGGTGGTGGCAGACGGCTTTTCCGGTAATGTCTTGCTCAAGGCGATAGAAGGCACTGCTTCCATGATCATGGGAAATCTGAAGCGATCACTGACCGCTACGCTGAGGGCAAAATGCGGCGCTTTGCTGGTCTTGCCTCAACTGAAGGGGCTGAAGAGAAAATTATCGGTATCGCAATACGGCGGTGCTGTATTACTGGGTGTCAGCAAGCCGGTGATCAAAGCCCACGGCAATGCCGGGGCGGATGATGTGGCGAGTGCGATCCGGGTGGCGGCGGAGTTTGCCGCCGGTGGCATTATTGAGGAAATAGCCGCCGGAACGACAACAGGACAGGAGAGCGAATCATGACGGAAAAACTGCAATCGGTAATGGAAACGATAGGATATACCTTCCGTAATCCGGCGTTGCTTGAGCAGGCGTTGACTCATTCTTCCTATTCCAATGAAGGACAGGGGAAGGGAGAGTGTTATGAACGGCTGGAATTTTTAGGAGATTCTGTGCTGGGCTTTATCACAGCACGGTATCTGTATGAAAATGACCGGAGTCCGGAGGGGGAACTGACCAAACTGCGGGCGGCGGTGGTGTGCGAGAAGGCACTGTGTTCCTATACCCGGCAGTTGGACTTGGGAAAGCATATCCGTCTCGGCAAAGGGGAGGCACATAGCGGCGGTGCTTCCCGCCCCTCCATTTTGGGGGATGTTTATGAGGCGGTGCTGGCAGCAATCTATCTGGACGGCGGGTTGGAGCCGGCACAACGGTTCGTACTGCGCTTCATCATCCCCGAAATCGAGAGCCAACGGCGTCGTCATTTCAAGGATTATAAGACCTCTCTGCAGGAAATCGTTCAGCAGAATCCCGGAGAACGGATAGAATACGTTTTGGTCGGTTCCTCCGGGCCGGATCACAACAAGGTGTTTTCGGTGGAGGTACATCTCAATTCCAATGTGATCGGTTCAGGACACGGTCACAGCAAAAAGGAAGCCGAACAGCAGGCGGCAAAAGAAGCATTGAAACTGATGGGATATGAATGAATAGGAGGAAGCCTCTTTGTTACTGAAGGCATTGGAACTGCACGGGTTTAAATCGTTTCCCGATAAGACCGTGCTGAATTTCAGCGATGGAATAACGGCAGTAGTCGGTCCTAACGGCAGTGGAAAATCCAATATCAGTGATGCCGTTCGTTGGGTGTTGGGGGAGCAGTCGAGCAAAAATTTGCGTGGTTCCAAGATGGAAGACGTGATTTTTAACGGCACTGCCCAGCGCCGTCCTATGGGGTATGCAGAGGTGACACTGGTCATTGACAATACCTCCCGTCTGTTGGAATGCGATGCGGATGAGGTGCGTGTCACCCGGCGGTGTTATCGTTCCGGCGGCAGTGAATACCAACTGAACGGGGCAACGGTGCGACTGGAGGATGTGCGGCTGCTGTTTATGAATACCGGTCTGGGACGGGACGGCTATTCCATCATCGGTCAGGGACGGATTGATGAGATTGTGACCTCCCGTGGACAGAATCGCCGTGAAATACTGGACGAGGCTGCCGGGATTGCCAAATACCGCTACAAAAAAGAAAAGGCGGAAAACAGTCTGCGAAAAACGCAGGACAATCTCGACCGATTGCATGATATTTTGCGGGAATTGGAAGACCGGGTCGGACCGTTGGAGGAGCAGTCGGCAAAAGCAAAGAAGTTTTTGGAATATGCCGGTGAGAAAAAGGAACTGGAAATCAGTTTGTGGCTTCGGACCATGAACAGTTCCCGCAGTGTTCTGCGGGAGCTGGACGCCAAATTGGAGAATGCCCGACTGCAGTACGATACGACCGGTACCCGGCTGGACGAGTTCAATGAAGAGATCGAGCAGATCGCCGCAGAGGCACAGTCGTTGGAAGTCCGGATGGACGATATCCGGCGACAAGCCCCCGCATGGGAAGAGCAGGCGGCGGGCTATGACAGCCGGATTGCCGTGGCGGAGAATGATATTTTTCATAATGACGAGAATATCAAGCGGATCCGGGAGGAGATACAGCGTGCTGAGCTGGGTGATGAGCATATCGGAGAGGATATCGCCGCCCGGACGAAGGATATAGCGGATCAGCAGGAATTGATCAAGGCGGCGGAACAGTGCAGACTGGAACTCACCGATAAAATGGAGACATTGGCAAAAAGCAGTGATGAAACCTCCGGGCAGTTGGAAAAACTGACAGCGAAGGCTTCTTCTCTGGCACTGGCGATGTCGGAGAGCCGGGTGCTGTCGGTGACCAATGAATCTACTGTATCCGAGATCACCTTGCGGTTGTCCCAACTGACTGCCGGCACGGCACTGCGGGCACAGCAGACGGAGCAGACCGCCGCAGAATTGCAGGAAAGTGAGGAGGCCCTCAAGCGCTGCTCCGACAAGGTGGAAAGCCTGCAAAATACGCTCTCCGGTTATGAATACCGGTACGAGAACCGCTCCCGGAAAGCGGTGGATGCCAAGGAGGCTCTTGACAGACAAGCGCTTGATGTGGAGGAGCATCAACGGCGGGTGCGGATGCTGGAGGAGATGGAACGGAATTTAGACGGATTCCAACAGAGTGTCAAAGCGGTGATAAAGCAGGGTGAACGGGGTGCTCTGCCGGGTATTCACGGCCCGGTTTCCCGATTGATCAAAGCCAAGGAGCAGTATGCTCTTGCTATTGAGACCGCCTTGGGTCCGGCGGCGCAGAATGTTGTTTGTGACAAGGATGAGGATGCCAAACGGGGTATCCGCTATTTGAAGGAGACAAATGGCGGCAGAGCGACCTTTTTACCGCTTTCTTCGGTGAAAGGTAATAAGCTGACCGCCGTTCCGAAGGATGATCCCGGCTTTGTCGGATTGGCAAGCGATCTGGTGGAATACGACGCTCCGTACGAATCTCTCGCCCGGTATCTGCTGGGACGGACAGTGGTGGCGGAGGATATGGATTATGCCGCCGTGATGGCACGGCGGCACGGATACCAGTTCCGGATCGTGACGCTGGACGGTCAGGTGTTCAATGCGGGCGGTTCCATGACCGGCGGCTCTCATGTCAAAGGGGCGGGATTGCTGTCCCGGCAGGCGGAGATCGAGCGGCTGAAAAAGGATACGACCGAACGCATGCAACGGTTGGAGACCGCTAAAGAGCAATATCGGTCCATCCGGGAAGACCTGGCGGCGGTCGAAGCCGAGCTGTCGGGTGCACGGGGGGAACTGACGACAGCACAGGAAGATAAGATCCGTCTGGAGGGCGAAGTACGCCGCCTGCGGGAGCAGGCGGAGCAAAACCGCCGGGCAACGGAGGAAGCCGCAGAGGAAATACGGCAGTTGTCTGACCGGGCGGAAAAATGCCGACAGGCGATCAGCGCCGCCACAGTGGAAACCGAACGGCTGTCGGAGGAGCAGCATCAGGTGGAGCAGGAGATCGAATCCCTTTCCGGCGGACGGCAACGGCTGACGGAACAACGGGAGGCGCTTTCTGCCGGCATTGCTGAGCAGAAGTTGGCGGTTTTCAGTGCCGAGAAAGAAATCGAAAATCTACAGGCGGCTATCGCCGCTTTGGTTGCCCGACAGCAGGACTCTGCCGGACATCGGGCAGAACTGGAAGAGCAGATCGCCGGGTTCGAACAGGACAGTGAGGCGATCCGTCAACGGATCGGTGAAGCCCGTCAACAGGCGGAGGCTCTCCGCCAACAGGCGGCAGGGTCGGCAGATGCCATTGCCGAGTTGGCGGCCAAACGGACAGCAGGGGAGGCTCGGCAGACACAGCTCCGTCTGCAATCCCGTGAAACGGCTGATGAGCGGGAACGGATGGGGCAGGAGGTCGTTCGGCTGGAAGAAAAAACAGCCGGCATCAAGAGAGAAGTGGACGACCTTTCCCGCCGCTTGTATGAAGAATATGAATTGACACGGGCAGAGGCAGAAGCAGTAGCAAAGCCGGTGGAGGATGAAGCGGCGGCTAACCGCCGGGTGACAGAACTGAAAAACAAGATCCGTCATTTAGGCAGTGTGAATGTTGATGCTAT
>JAZLKY010000432.1:0-1705 GCA_045597885.1 Acutalibacteraceae bacterium
AGAAGAATTGACTCTTTATGATGGTATCACCTTTGTTCCGTTTTCAGCCGAATCCGGTGAGGGTACAGAAGAATTGCGGAATATTTTGGGAGAAGTGCTGGGAGGAGACTGAGAGAAATGCGGATATGTGTCTATGGAGCATCTAGTGATCGGATAGATCCGTCATATATCGAGCGTGTAGAACAGATGACAAAGGTGCTGGCACAGCACGGTCATTCGCTGGTTTACGGAGCGGGCGGTGCCGGATTGATGGGTGCCGCCGCCCGTGGCATGAAACAGGGCGGCGGTCATGTCATCGGCGTTGTACCTTCGTTCTTGAATATTGATGGCGTGGTATTTGACAGATGTGATGAGATCATTTGCACAGAAACCATGCGTCAGCGCAAGCAGATCATGGAAGAGAAAGCAGATGCTTTTGTTGCGGTTCCCGGCAGTGTGGGTACTTATGAAGAACTGTTTGAAATTTTCACGCTCAAGCAGCTGGAGCAGCAAGACAAACCGTTGATCCTGTATAATATCAATCATTATTTTGATCCGTTGCTGGCGTTGCTCCGCCATACGGTAAAGGAGAACTTCATGCGGGAAGCCAGTCTGCAATTAGTGTCGGTGGCGTTCACCCCGAAGGATGTTCTGGAACAACTGCAAGCGGAACAGCCGCATTTGACATTGGAAGAAACTAAGTATATCACCAAAAAAGAATGACTTCCCTGCTGTGCAGGGTTCATACGGACCGGATCCGATCCGATAATAAAAACAAGGAGTCGATAATCATGAAAATTCTCGTTATCAATGCCGGCAGTTCTTCTCTTAAATATCAGTTGATTGATATGGAGGGCGAAAAGGTGCTGGGCAAGGGCATTTGTGAGCGTATCGGTGGGGAAGACGGCATCTTCACCCACAAGGCATTTGGTCAAGTGTGGAAAAGCCAAGTGCCGATGCACAATCATACCGAGGCGTTTGCTCAGGTGAAAAAAGCATTGACTGAAGGGGAAGGGAAGATCATTGATGACCTTTCCGAGGTCAACGCTATTGGGCACCGGGTGGTGCAGGGCGGTTCCAAATATGATCGTTCGGTCGTTATTGATGAAGCAGTCAAAAATGATATTGATGCACTGAAGGATCTGGCACCACTGCACAATCCGGCAGCATTGCAGGGCATTGCCGCCGCTACCGCCACTTTTGGAGAGCAGATCACGCAGGTTGCGGTTTTTGATACCGCTTTCCATCAGACGATGGAACAGAAGGTTTATATGTTCAGCCTTCCCTATGAGTATTATGAGAAATACGGCGTTCGCCGTTACGGTTTCCACGGGACATCTCACCGCTATGTGAGTGCCCGGTGCTGTGAATTGCTCGGACGTACCGAAGGGACACGTATCATCACCTGCCACTTGGGAAGCGGCTCATCTGTTGCCGCTATCAAAGACGGAAAAGTCTTGGATACCACCATGGGTATGACACCGCTTGACGGCTTCATGATGGGTACCCGTTCCGGCGGCTTTGATCCCTCTGTAGTTACCTTCCTGATGGAAAAAGAAGGTCTTTCTCCCAAAGAGATGGATGAGATCATGAACAAAAAGTCCGGCACACTGGGGATCTCCGGACAGTACAGCGATGACCGGGATATCGAGGATGCAGTGGCACGGGGAGATGTGCGTGCCAAATTGGCATGGGATATGCGTACCTATCAGTTGCTCAAATATGT
>JAZLKY010000433.1:0-7079 GCA_045597885.1 Acutalibacteraceae bacterium
AGTATTTTTTTCAATATCTTTTGAGTTTCTTTTGCGTTTATCTTTTGCTTTTTTGGGGGAACTTTTTGTGGAACAGAATATAATAACAAGAAATATTTCAAAAATGATTGACAAATTCCGGTAATCGGATATAATAGATGGAGTAATAGGGAGTAGCCGGCAGGAGACTGTAGTGTTCGGCGTCATCACATCAGCCATTCGGCTGTTCGCTGACACTTTAAACGGCAAGACTTTTACTGGGACATAGATGCGCCCGGTGGGAGTCTTTTTTGTTTTCTAAAACAGTTTTTTCCCGAAAAGAAAAGGAGATGTTACCGTTATGAATGTGCTGCTTGCAACAGCGCTGTCTACCTCATGGCAGCAGATCGTTATGTGGATCATCGGCGGCTTACTGATCTACCTGGCGGTCAAGAAGGATATGGAGCCGTCGTTGCTCCTGCCGATGGGGTTTGGAGCGATCCTTATCAACCTTCCCCAGTCTGGCGCGAAAGAGGTCATCGACCGCCTGTTCGATATCGGGATCAATAACAATGAGTTGATGCCACTGATCCTGTTCATCGGTATCGGAGCGATGATCGACTTTGAACCTCTGCTCACCAACCCGAAACTGATGTTTTTCGGAGCGGCGGCACAGTTCGGGATATTCTTCACCCTGTGTATGGCACGGTTGTTCGGATTTGAACTGAATGATGCCGCTTCTGTTGCCATCATCGGGGCGGCGGACGGCCCGACATCCATCTTTGTGGCAAACACATTGCATTCCAACTATACCGCCGCCATTATGGTCGCTGCCTATTCCTATATGGCACTGGTCCCCATCGTCCAGCCGCCGATCATCAAGCTGTGCACTACCCGCAAGGAGCGGCTCATCCGCATGAACTATACCGGCAAAAAGGTGTCCAAGACCACCAAGGTGCTGTTTCCCATTGTCGTGACGGTCATCGTCGGTTTGGTCGCACCGGATGCGGTGGCGCTTATCGGTTTCCTGATGTTCGGCAATTTGATACGGGAATGCGGAGTGCTCAACTCTCTGTCCGAAACGGCACAGAATGTGCTTGCTAATCTTATCACGATTTTCCTCGGCTTAACGGTCGCCGCCCGGATGACGGCGGCGGAATTCCTGCAATGGCAGACATTGCTCATTATGGGGTTGGGGCTGATCGCCTTTGTGTTCGATACTTTCGGCGGTATCATGTTGGCGAAGCTGATGAATCTGTTCCTCAAGAACAAGATCAATCCCATGATCGGAGCCGCCGGCATTTCTGCTTTTCCCATGTCTGCCCGGATCGTGCATAAGATGGGATTGGCAGAAGACAATCAGAATTTCCTGCTCATGCACGCCGTTGGTGTGAATGTTTCCGGGCAGATCGCCTCGGTCATCGCCGGTGGATTGCTGCTCGCACTGCTCAAAGGCTGAGAAAGGATGATGGAATATGCATTTTGATATCAATAATCTGTTGGAAGTCCTTCCCATCATGGGAAAAGGGATGCTGGGGATCTTTATCGTGTCCGCCGTGATCGTCGTAACTGTGCTCTTGCTCAACCGGCTGACCGGAAACAGGGGCTGATCGCATCCAATCGCACTGTTGTACCGGCTGCCAGCCGGATCTATATTCGCAACCGGGCGATACGCATTCATATTGCCGAAGGTTGACCGCCTGATAAAAACCCCCACCCGTTGTCTGCCGTTTGCCGGTCCGGACAGTGGGTGGGGGTTGGTTCGTATTATGGGAATGTCGCCTTATGATATCCCCGGATACTGTCAAGCGTCGATCTGCTCATAAAGTGATGCCAGCTCGGCAGAAAACTTTTTTTGTATCTCATACAGAGAGGCGGCGTGATTGATGGTGGCAATACTGCCGCCCGCATTTGCCTGCTCCTGCGTGAAGCGTTCGTTTTCTTCTGCGATCCGGCTGTCGGTCTCGGTCTGCCGCCGCAGGATATACTGTTCCAATTCCGCCGGACGCATCTCGTCAATGACCTGGTTGCTTGATACGGTCTGTCGGGCAAAGGAAAGGATCGAATCAACATATGCCTGCACCTTTTTCTCCCATTCTGCCCGGTAGACATTGTATGCCTCTGCCATCTCCAGCGTGGTGGTGGCATTTTCCAGTGCTGTATCAAATGCGCTGTTGATCTCCTCGTCTGTTTTGACCTCTGCCGGGCGGAAAATGATGGTATCCGATGCGGTGGGGGCAGAGGAAACGGACTGATTGCGGTTTGTACATCCGTTCAGCAGAACCGCCAACAGCAGTATGCACAGGAGCGATATTGTTCTTTTTATCATAATCATGTTCATATCCTTTAGTTGTGGAATTATGGTTTTGCGGAGCAAACCTGTTGCCGTGCAAGAGCGAGTGTCACGAAATGCCATATAGATGATCGGAACCCCATGCCTCTTCTTTACTGAACGAATTCGGTTTGCCGTTTTTTGCGGATAAAGCGGTCGTGCCAGTGGATCAGTGGCAGGAACATCCGTCCCCAATTCCACTTCATGCATACCAGATATGCCACCACGGCAATGGCAATACCGGAAATTACATCCGGGAAGAAGTGCTGTTTGACAAACAGTGTAGAAGCAAAAATACACACTGACGTAACCAGAGAATATATCCGGAACCATAACGGTATTTCCTTGCGGCGGCACACGCCCAAATAAGAAACGGTACTGTTGATACAGTGGAAGCTGGGGAACAGATTGTATGCCATTTTGCCGCCGTCCAGTCCGTACCAGAACCGCCGCAGATCACCGAGGAATCCACCGCCGGTGTCAAACAGTCCTTCTGCCACACGGTCCATGTAGGTCGGCGCAAATGTCAGCACCGCCGCTCCCAGCAGACACGCCACTAAATAGGTCGCCATGTAATTGAGAAAGTGATCAAGTTTGCACTTGGATACCGCCATCGGCGCCATGCCCCAAAAGGCGTATGCCCATACATAAGGGATGATGAACACGGATACGAGCGGAATGGCATCGTCAATGGGGGCATAGCGGGGGGAAAAGGGGACAACGCCCACGATGTGGGCAAAATCATTGGCAAGCAAATATATGCCGTGCTGTAACGCCAGAGTGATCACTCCTAAAATGACTCCGTACAGCTTGATGCGGTTTTCCTTTTTTTCATTCACGGTAGTTTCTGTCCTTTCAGCTATACTATTATCAGATGGCAGAGATGCCATATATTTTTTGCATATGCTCGGTGATCCGTTGCAGAGAACGGGCGGGATCTTCAGCATAGGCTTCGGTCACCGCTTTGTAGCCCCAGATGGCTTCCGGCGGGGCATAAACAGCGATCGGCCAGCCGTAAGGCTTACCCTGCTTGTTGATTCGACGGCGGAATGCCTGCACACAGAGATAGGTTTGCATTTGCAGTTCCGTCAGCACTCCGTCAAAGTTCTTCTCGCCGCCTTTGCCGAATCCTGCCTTCTGTTTGAGTTCGTTTGATAGGATCCCCGGCTCTGCCAGGATCGTATCCATGATCCTCTTCTGCCGGAACGGGGCTTTTCCTTCTTCCCAACGGGAGTCAAAATCATATCCGTCCCGCCGGGCGTTGACAAAGAACGGAAGCCATTTGACCGAAATAAAGCCTGCCTTTCGGTCAAAAAACTTGCCGTATACTACCTGACCGCTTTCGGCAAGGATCTCCCGCCACTCCCACGGATCACGGGAACGGTCGCCGCTCCACCAGTAGCCGGATTCGGTATGTTCCTCCACGGAAAAACCCGGAATGCGGTTACGGAAAAGCGGTAAAAAGCCCACTTTATCAATATATGCTGTTAATTGCTCTGCTGTATGCAGGCATCCCGGATCGGATGCCGGTAAACCGTGCATGATCCAGGTTCCGTTTTCATTTCCCATTTGATTTACCTTGCTTTCGCTTGGCGAAGGCACCTTTCTGTAGGATCTGGGAGCAATTCTGCGAGATGACCATACAAGTCGCCGAGACTTGCTTCATAGCAGGCTTTTGATTCATTCTTTCTGATCGGATCCTGCCAGCCTTTCCAGCAATGAATAGACAAACCGTTGACTGTTCACGGCTGTTTGTGTATCAAACGAATCGCACCCGTGCAATTCGTTGTTGCTGATCACACGCACCTCCAGCATCGGAATACCAAATGCGGCACATACCTGGGCGACCGCCACTCCTTCCATGGCTTCGCAATCGGTTTGTCTGGTCCTGTGGTGATGACAGATGAGATCGGCTTCCCGGTTCCAGAAATCGGCACAGCCTACTGTCCCCACCCTCACTGTCCCATCGGTATAGGGGACAGTGCGTGCCGCCTCCACCAGTTGCTCATCACAGGGGAAGCGTGTCAGCGAATCAATGCGCTGTTCTTTTTTGCGGTATGTCTGTATGCCAAAATCCTCCCAGTGCAACGGATCACTGCCTTCTCCGGCTTGGCGGGCGGGGGATGCACTGTTCATCAAAGGAACAACTTCTTTACCGACGACGATATCATTCTTGCGGAGGGAAATATCGTGTGCACCGGCTGTCCCCTGTATGATCACCCGGCAGGGAGAATACCGTCCGATCGCCAAAGCGGTACAGACGGCGGCGTTGACTGTCCCGATCAGACACCGCACCACCACTGTCGGGTTGCCGTGCATTTCTCCCTCATAGAACAGGTAGCCGCCGACCGGATCCTCCCGCTTTTTTACCAAATGCGATACCAGCCACTCGCATTCGCAGTCCATAGGACACAGAATGACTGTCGTATTATTAGCCATGTTCGGATGCTCCTCCCATTTATTGCGTGAGACTGCCACTGATCCTCTTTTTGGATCTTTCACATTCAAAGGAGATCTTCTCGATATCCAGTGACGGATATGATCCGTCCCGATACAGCACCTTGCCATCGACCATCGTCAGTACCGCATCTGTCCCCTGGGCAGAATAGATCAGATTGTTGAGCAGGTCATGGACTGGCTTCATATAGATCTTGTCAATGTCGAAGACGGTCAGATCCGCTTTGAATCCTTCTTTGATCAGGCCACTGTCCATCCTTCCCTGTCCCAGCGCACCGGCTCTGGTCGCCGCGAACAGTGTCTGCTGTGGGGTGATCAGAGTGGGATCGTTCCGGATGCCTTTCTGCAGGAGATTAAAGAACCGCATTTCTTCGATCATGTTCAGGTTGTTGTTGCTTGCCACACTGTCTGTGCCGATTCCAACATTGATACCGGCATTGATCATATCGGGGACGGGGGAGACACCGCTTGCCAGTTTCAGATTGCTTTTCGGGTTGGCGGCAACGGTGACCTTTTTCTCTTTCAGAATGGCGATGTCATCCTCATCCACATAAATGCAGTGTGCCGCCACCGTGGGGACATCAAAAACGCCGCAGTCTGCCAGATAGCGTACCGGGCTTCTGCCGTCGTGACGTTCCCGGCATTCTGCGACCTCCCTCGCTGTTTCCGATACATGGACGTGAATGGATGAACCGTTGTCCTGTGCCGCCTGTGCCAGACCCCTGCACACCTTTTCCGTGGTGGTATATTCCGAATGCAGAGAAAATTCTGCCCGGATCCTGCCGTTGTCCGCTCCGTCAAATTCCGCTATGCTATCCAATACCTCCCGATATTGCGGCATGGAATAATAATCGGTCTGCGGATCAAAGCAACTGACACAACGGGAGACATTCCCCTTGATACCACTGTCGAGAAATGCCCGGCAGAGCGGCTGTTGAGACAGATACATCTCACTGGAAGAGCCGATACCGAAGCGAAGCATTTCAGTGATCCCCATCAGGCAACCGTAATACATATCATCATCGGTCAGCTTGGCTTCAAACGGGAAGATCCGGTCGTTGAGCCAATCCATCAGTGGCAAATTCTCTCCATATCCCCGCATGAGGACCATCGGCAGATGACTGTGCATATTGTAGAACGACGGGATCAGCACCTTGCCGTGCCCGTCATACACCTCGCCGTGATCCCCGTCCGGCATCCTGTCGGTAATGCAGACAATGCGATCTTCTTTGGTCACGACATGACAGTGCTCTTTTATCTCGAAATTTTCGTCTATGATGGTGATGTCTTTAAATAGCATTTGTTTCTTCTCCCATATATAAGGACCGTCATTCGACAGCCGTTGTTCACACTCCTGTCCATTATACTGCGTCTGACGCTAAAAGTCAAATGCTCAATTCCATTATCCGGTGCCTGACGCTCAAAACATGTTTTGACAAAATAATACCCCAAAGTCCTTCACAGCATATACTGGAAATGTAATATCCTGCATAATGCAGGGACAAGCGGTCCATACTGAAGATGTAAACCGACGCCTGTCAAGAACGAACACAAAGCAGACGGTAAAAGGTTACGGGCGAAGCCGTAACGGGTTCGGCTAAGCCAATTTTGCGCCGGAAAGGAAGGAGCAGTTACATGACAGTCCATCGTGGGGATATTTATTATGCCGATCTGAGCCCGGTGGTAGGATCGGAACAAGGGGGAATCCGCCCGGTGCTGATCGTCCAGAATGATGTTGGAAACCGATTCAGTCCCACCGTCATCGCCGCCGCTATTACCAGTCAATTGGATAAGACAAAACTGCCTACGCATATTCATGTGAAAACGCCAGATAGCGGGCTCGCACGGGATTCTATTGTTTTGCTGGAACAGATACGGACATTGGACAAGCGTCGCCTGAAGGAGCATATGGGACGGTTGGATCCACTGTCAATGGATCGGGTGGATCAGGCACTGCAAGTCAGTTTTGGCTTGGATATCCGTTGACGACCGGGAGCGGCAGAGGAAGCCAAAACCGGGGCCTTGCTGACCAACAGAATAATTTGCCCACGGTGGCGGAACAAGCCGTCACCGTGGGCAAAGTTGAAGGGGCTGTTTAAAAACCGAAGTTTTTAAACAGCCCCTCTGTCATAACAAAGATCAATCGGTCACAAAAGGTACCAATGCGATCTGACGGGCACGCTTGATAGCGACGGTCAGATCTCTCTGGTGACGGGCACAGGTGCCGGTCACACGGCGGGGAAGGATCTTGGAACGCTCGGACATACAGTGACGCAGACGGGCTACGTCCTTGTAGTCAACGTATTCGATCTTATCCACACAGAATTGGCAC
>JAZLKY010000434.1:0-4533 GCA_045597885.1 Acutalibacteraceae bacterium
GACGGATAGCCGCCGCATGGCACGGCACGAACAGCCGGGAACGCTGACGGCGGTCTGCCGGGCGGCGGCGTGGCTGTTGCAAAACGGCGGGAAGCTCTGCCTGTGTCATCGCCCGGAACGGCTGACGGCTGTGTTGGCGGCATTGACGGCGGCGGGCTTAGAACCGAAGCGGTTATGTCCCGTCTGCGAGACATCGCAAACGCCTCCGTGGCTGTTGCTCATCGAGGCAAAAAAAGGCGGTCATCCCGGCATACGGTGGGAGTCACCGTTGTGCCGACAGGATGGCAGTGGTCATATCACGGCGGCGTGGGCAGCGATATACGGAGGAAATGCGACATGACGGAACAAGTGAAAAAAACGGCGGGACGGCTGACACTGGTGGGGACACCTATCGGCAATCTGTCCGATTTTTCCCACCGGGCGGTGACGGCATTGCAGGAATGCGATTTTATTGCCGCCGAGGACACCCGTGTGACGCTGAAATTGCTCAATCATTTTGGTATATCCAAGCCGCTCATCAGCTATTTTGAACACAACAAGCGGGAACGGGGAGAGATCATCCTCGACCGTATCCTGCAGGGGGAGAACGCTGTGCTGGTCACCGATGCGGGAATGCCTGCCATTTCCGATCCCGGAGAGATGCTGGTGGATCAGTGCCATCAACGGGGGATCACGGTGTGCGTCGTTCCCGGTCCTACGGCGGTGACAACGGCATTGGCGGTAGCGGGACTGCCCACCGGGCGGTTCACCTTTGAGGGCTTTTTGAGTGTCAACAAACCGAGCCGCCGTCAGCATCTCGACAGCCTGCGGCAGGAGGAACGGACGATGGTGTTTTATGAGGCACCGCACAAGCTGCTCCGGACACTTCAGGATATGCTGGAGACGTGGGGCGACCGTCCGTTGGCACTGGTGCGGGAACTGACGAAGATACACGAAGAGGTGGTCCGTACCACCCTGTCCGGTGCGGTGGCGCATTATACGGCGGAAGTGCCCCGTGGCGAATTCGTCCTTGTCATCGGTGGCGCACCCCCGCAGCAGTCCCCGACGCTGACCGTGGAACAGGCGGTCGAGCTGGCAAAGGAATACCGTCGGCAGGGGATGCCCGCCTCCGAGGCAGCAAAAAAAGCCGCCGCCGAAGCGGGGGTAAAAAAGAACGATATTTACCGTCTGCTGACGGAATAATGAGGAGTGAACATAAATATGGGACCTGCAGAACTGATCCTGACACTGTTGATGGCGATCCTGATCGTGGTGCTGCTCCGCTTTGGCGGCAACAGGGGAAAAAAGGCGAACGAAACCCGCATGATCAAAAAATATGCCAACTTAGACAGGGGAACATTTGACTCTATCCCGGAGGGGGAATATACCGATGCGGTGGTGAGCCATCTGTTTTCCCACCTGGAAGAAGCCAAGAATCCCGATCCCATCCGAGAACTGGGTGAACTGGAACACGGTTATACCGTGGCATACAGCGTATGGGTGATCTGCAAAGAAATGGCGAGCGGTGATTTCACTTCGCTGATGGCGACCCCTTCCCGTGAGGCAGTCGATCTGGCGCAGGACGGATTCGACGCCATCGGTGCCCCCGGCTGCAAGGCGGCATTGGCGGCACTCAAGGAGGCATACAACCGACTGGGCGAAGAAACGGTGGCGGCGGAAGAAGCCTATGCGGCGGCGGAAGAAGCGTTTCGTCAGGCAATCAGCGAAGAGATGCCGTTGGGACTGTGTGATGAGTATGTGCGGGATCATGCGGACGAATTTATCGAGGAAGAAGAACAGTAACATAGTTGACGGTAGTTGGTATCGTCCCAAAGCGACGATACCAACTATGCGTGATGAAGTTAAAGTGTGATCCGAAAGCGTATACTAACCGTAGGAAAGGTCACGGAGTTTTAGAGTAATTTTTTTATTTCTTCTTTTGTTTTAAATCCGGTTTCTCTGTTTTTCAGTTGTCCGTTTTCAAAAACCAAAACCGTTGGGATTGACATAATATCAAAGCGTTCAGATATTTCGGGATTCTCATCGGTATTGATTTTGCAGAATTTTATTTTGCTTTCTTCGCCGGAAAGTTCCTCCAAAACGGGGTAAAGTGTTTTGCAAGAACTGCACCACGGTGCATAACAATCCAAGAGGACCTTTTCATTGTTGTGAATTGTTTCTTCAAAATTGCGGTCATTGATTTCGGTAATATTCATATACAGTTATCCTTTCATCATTTTCAGTGCGGCGGTTGCGGCAATACTGCCGTCACTTACTGCGGTGGTCAGCTGACGCAGATCTTTTTCACGGGTGTCGCCTGCGGCAAATATGCCGTCGGTTTTCGTATAAACGCTCTGCTCGCACTTTATATATCCCGCATCATTAAGGTTTACAACATTGGAAAAAGCTTCATTTTTCGGTTCTTGCCCTATGGCGATAAACAGTCCGTCGGTGCTGATATCCCGCGTGATCCCGTTGCGGTCGGTTACTGTCACAGCCTCCAGCTTGTTTTTCCCGTTGATCGAGGTAACGGTGGATTCCATTAAAAACGAAACATTGGCTTTTTTTGACAACTCTTCGCAGTATTTTTCCTCTCCGTTAAACTTGTCAAATTGGTGAACGACATAAACCTTGTTCGCTACATCGGAAAGATAGAGCGCATCTTCCAAAGCGGAGTTTCCTCCCCCTACGACTGTTACCGTTTTTCCCTTGAAAAAATTCCCGTCGCAAGTCGCACAGTACGAAACCCCCTTCCCGATGAAATCGGATTCCTTTTTGAGATTCAGTTTTCGCTTCGCAGCACCGTTTGCTATGATTACGGTTTTTCCTCTATAAGTGCCGTTGTTTGTTTTAACGCTTTTATCCTGCCCAACGGACTCTACTGTTTCAAATCTGATCTCCGCCCCCATGTTTTTGGCTTGGTTATAGAGATTCTCGGCAAGTTCATAACCGGAAATTTCTGCAATTCCCGGATAATTTTCCACCTTATCGGCGTTGGCGATCTGTCCGCCGTATCCTTTGGATTCTAATACTAATACCTTTTTATTGGCACGTCGCAGATAAATGGCGCTTGTCAATCCCGCAGGACCGGCGCCGATGACAATGGTATCATACATACTATCACCTACCGTAATAATTCTACAAGGTCTTTTTCAATAAGATCCGGACTCTCGATCGGGGAATATCTGAAAACCGGCATGCCGGTTTTGTCCAATAAGAATTTTGTGAAGTTCCATTTGATATCATTTTTATTTTTATAGGTTGTGCTCATTTTTTCGACCGCTTTCATAGAAAGCTTGTGGGTCGCTCCTTTGATAACCTCTTCCGGAGAGTTTTCTTTCAAAAACTTCCAAATAGGAGATGCGTTTTCACCATTGACCTCAGTTTTTTTGAATCTGAGAAAAGAGGTCTTGTATTTGACTGTACAAAACTCATGGATCTCCTTGTCATCGCCCGGCGCCTGATGACCAAATTGGTCACAGGGAAAATCCAGGATCTCAAACCCCTCCGAGCGATATTTCCGGTATAACCGTTCAAGTGATTCATACTGCGGCGTAAATCCGCACCCTGTTGCCGTATTGACGATCAACAGGATCCTCCCTTTTAAATCACCAAAGTCTAAAATCTCGTGATCATTTTTTTCGGCTTTAAAATCATAAATGTTCATCGTCATTCTCCTTTGTCGATATGATATCCGTTTGCGTTCATTTTATTCAAAAAACAGAAATAAAGACAGGGGACGGTTCTGCGTCTTGATAAAACCGTCCCCTGTCTTTGCTCTGTCTTGGAGAGCCATTTTCTCCTTGAAAAAAGCGTGACGGTGTGAGACAATAAAAGCACAGTTTTAGGGTCCTTGTGACTGACGAATTTTTGCATAGAACTGCAAAGGAGCAAGGATGCCCCGTTATGCCGACTGTCTGGGCGCAGCTAGATATCACAGTCTGACTGCGCCCTTTCTGTTTTTCATAGTGAAATGAATTATGATGCCGGTGTCTGCCAACGGATTTCGGCATGGGGTAAGGTGATTATTGTGAAAAAATGCGTTTCGGCGCCAATTATGTGCCGTCCGAAAATTGGTTTTACTCATGGAACTGTTTTAGCGAAGACAGTGTGGAACGGGATTTGCTCTCTCTCAAAGGGATCGGTGTCGACCACATCATTTGGAATATTTTTCAGTGGGATAAAGCGGTCGTTTCACCCGTTGCACTGGAAAATCCGGAAAAGTTCGTAAAGGTTTGCGAAAAAACGGATATGGATTTCTTTTTGTCTGTTTTCAGCGGTTTTGATAATGAGAAATATATTATTAAATTTCATTCCTTTACACAAGGGAGGCAAAATCGCCGCATTTGTGGCGGCAGAGCGATTGATGCAAGTGGAATTTTTTCAGCGCATCTTAAGATGCCTGCCGGTAATAAGCCCTTCTATGGCTTGATCATGCCTCCGGCACTTTGCCGGAGGTTGTGACTAATGGGAGGAATTTGAACGGCGAGAGCGTGAATCAAATGCCCTTTGGCATTCGAGAACCGAGCCGTGGCGCGCCCGCAGGCGCGAAAT
>JAZLKY010000435.1:0-1244 GCA_045597885.1 Acutalibacteraceae bacterium
CGCCCATTGAATGATCGGCGACCTCCTCCGCCGCCTCCCGGCATACCGGGATCAAGCACGGCAACACCGTCACTCCCAAAAAAACCGCCTGTATCCAGCCGGGGATAGCGGTGAAGAAAAGCGGCACGATCCAACCGATCAAGAAGGCGATCCCACTGACGATCAGCCACCGGTGATCATGGCTTTCCCGTTTTTCCAAACAAATTCCTCCTCCCGTTCAGCAGTATGATGCGATCCCGACACCGGGCTATACTACGCACGATCGCCGTCCGCAAGTATTTTTCCCAAACAAAAAAAGGATGCAAAAAAAGCAGAAGCAGTCTCTGTTCTTCTTACATCCCCAACCGTTCTCGTTTTATTCATTCGGAGCCGGAATCGGTATGACAAAAGCGGGTGTAGCCGTTAATGGCATCAAATATCGCCCGCCAGCGATTGCTCCCAAACATAGTTACCAAAATATAGTCGTGTCCGTTATCCCCCTCGGCATAACTGACCATTGTGTGCTTAGCCTCGGCGGTATAGCCTGTCTTCCCGGCGACGATGGTCGCCCCTTCCGATTCATCTCCATACATCCGGCTGAACATCGTACTGGTCAGCAGGATCCCCTCCGGATGCTGTTCGGTGGCGGCGGTAGTGTGCTGATAGGTTGAGAGCACCTGTCGGCAGTGTTCATCATGCATAGCCGCCTCCATGATCACCGCCATGTCTTCCGCCGTGGTATAATGCTGTGGATCGTGCAATCCACTGGTATTTGTAAAATGTGTATTTTTCAGTTCCAGTTCCACAGCCTTATCGTTCATCAACTGTACAAATTCCTCTTCCGATCCGGCAATCGACTGCGCCAGTCCGATCGCCGCATCAGCCCCCGACGGCAGGATCAAACCGTATAGCAGATCCTCCATCGTCACCTGCTCCCCGGTCGAAAATCCGGCAACAGTTGCCTCCTGCTGGTACAGATCATTCAGCACCTCGAACGGCATCGTATATACTGCACCGAAATCCCGGATATGCTCCACCGCCACCAACAATGTCATCACCTTGGTAATAGAAGCAGGATAAAGCACCTGCTTCTCATCCTTGCGGGCTACTACCGTGTGATCGGTAACGTCCACCAGAATAGCACTGCCGGCGTCCACCTCATCGGTCATGACATAGGTATCGGCAGTGACGGCGGGAAAAACGGGCTTCCATGCCGGTGGTGCTGTCTCCGCCGATGCAGATATCGGCTCGGAGACGGCGGAAAC
>JAZLKY010000436.1:0-3466 GCA_045597885.1 Acutalibacteraceae bacterium
GATCTGCAGGGATTGTCGCTGAAAAATTGCGGATTGACCGTCAAGGATACCGTTACCGGCAAAACGGTGTATACCGATCAGGGAGAGATGCTGTTTACCCATTTCGGTGTCAGTGGTCCCATGGTGCTCAGCGCCAGCGCCCATATGCGACAGATGGAAAACGGGCGGTACACTCTCTGGATTGATTGGAAGCCGGGGCTTTCCCCCGAACAGCTGGACGCCCGTATCGTACGGGATCTGGAAGAGCGGCGCAACATGATACTCAGCAACGCTTTGGGGAAATTACTGCCCCGGTTGCTCATTCCGGTCATGCTGCGGCTGTGCGAGGTGCCGTCGGATCGGATGAGCAACGCTGTCACCCGTGAGGAACGGCGGCGTCTGGCTTCAGTTATCAAGGCGATGCCCGTCCGCATCAGTGCCTTCCGTCCCATAGCGGAGGCCATCGTCACCGCCGGCGGCGTATCAGTCAAAGAGATCAACGCCCGCACGATGGCATCCAAATTGATTGCCGGTCTGTCATTTGCCGGAGAGGTTTTGGACGTGGATGCCTATACCGGCGGTTTCAATTTGCAAATTGCATTTTCTACCGGCGTAGCCGCCGGAAAATACATAGGAGAGGATGATTGATATGGCGTTTGCTGTAGCCATAGACGGCCCGTCCGGTGCCGGAAAAAGCACCATCGCCAGAACTGTCGCCAGCGAATTGCATCTCATTTATGTGGATACGGGAGCAATGTACCGTGCCATCGGTCATTATATGCTCTCTAACCATGTGGATATTCAAGATGACGGGGCAGTCACCGCCGCATTGCCGTCTTTGACGATAGCCATCCGGTATGTCGGGGACGAGCAACGGGTATTTGCGAATGCGGAGGATGTTTCCGATCTGATCCGTACACCGGCAGTATCTATGGCGGCATCCAGAGTATCTGCCATCCCGGCGGTACGCTCCTTTCTGTTGCAGGTCCAACGTGATCTGGCGGAAAAGAACAGCGTGATCATGGACGGTCGGGATATCGGTACGGTGATCCTGCCACACGCAAATGTCAAGATCTACCTCACCGCTTCCGCAGAGGCACGTGCAAAACGGCGGTTTGCCGAACTACAGGAAAAAGGTGATCCTTCCACTTATGAGCAGGTGCTGGCAGATATGGAAAAGCGGGATCATGATGATACCCACCGTGCCATCGCCCCTTTGCGGCAGGCGCCGGATGCCATTCTCATTGATACCAGTCATATCGGCTTGGAAGAATCCATTGCGTGGGTACGCCGCACCATTGAAGAACGGATGGAATGACAGCAGTCCCGAAACACTGACTGGAGAGGAAAGGAGAGGAACGCCATGCCGGTCATTTTAGCCGAAACCGCCGGATTCTGCTTTGGCGTGAATAAGGCAGTCAACCGTGTATACGAACTACTTGCCGCCGGGAAGAAGGTCTGTACATTAGGTCCGATCATTCACAACCCTCATGTCGTTACCCAGTTAGCAGCCCGTGGTGTCCGCACGGTAGACGACCCATCACAGGCACCGCCGGATGCCACGCTGGTCATTCGCTCACACGGTGTACCCCTCTCAACCGAGGAACAGATCCGTCACGCCGGACTGGACTGCTGTGATGCCACCTGTCCGTTTGTCGCCAAGATCCACCGCATCGTTTCGTCACACTCTACCGCCGGAGAGGTGGTCCTGATTGCCGGGAACGCAACCCATCCGGAGGTTTTGGGTATCCGGGGCCACTGCGCCGGACCCTCATTCGTATTCGGATCAGAGGCAGAACTGTCAGATTGCCTAAAGAATGTCGAATTTGTTGAAAAAAACTCGTTTATTATGGTTGCACAGACAACATTCAACTCTTTAATTTGGGAAAAATGTGTAAAATTCGCAAAAAAACACTGTACAAATCTGCAAATCTTTGATACAATATGTAATGCTACCGCCCAAAGGCAACAAGAGGCGATCATGCTTGCCCGGCGGTGCGATAAAATGGTGATTGTCGGTGGAAGGGAGAGCTCCAACACTGCCAAACTGCGTGACATCTGTTCCCCCCTCTGTACCACCTACTTGGTGGAAACAGCAGGAGAGATAGACAGACGCTGGTTTCGGCAAGGCGAAACGGTCGGGGTGACCGCCGGAGCATCCACACCTGCCGATATAATAAAGGAGGTACATTTCACTATGTCCGAAATCGTCAACAACAGCGAAATCCAGGAGAACACCGCACTGCCCCAAAATGATGAGGAGATGAGCTCTGAAGAGTTTGCCGCCATGGTGGATGCGACTCTGCAGAACGCCACTGATGATAAAGTCCGTGGGTTGGTCGTCGCTATTGCGCCCAACGAAGTTCAGGTAGAAGTCATCGGCCGTAAACAGACGGGCTACATCCCCGTCGACGAGTTGTCCAACGATCCCAATGCCGATCCTGCCGATTTGGTCAAGGTAGGCGATGAGCTGGAGCTGCTCATCATGCGTACCAACGACCAGGAAGGCACCATCATGCTGTCCAAAAAGCGGGTGGATGCACTGAAGGGATGGGAGACCATCGTCAATGCCGAGGCAGAGGGTACCGTCCTTAACGGTACTGTCGTCGAGATCATCAAGGGCGGCGTATTAGTCGTCACAGAAGGGGTGCGTGTATTCGTTCCCGCTTCTCAGGCTTCCGTCAACCGCATGGATGATCTGTCCGTCCTCAAGGGGACTGACGTCCAGTTAAAGATCATTGAGGTCAACGCCCACCGCCGTCACGCCGTTGGCTCGATCCGTCAGGTGGCACAGGCTGCCCGCAAGGAGCAGGAGGAAAAATTCTGGGCGCAGGCAGAGGTCGGTCAGGAGTATACCGGTGCTGTCAAGTCACTGACTTCTTATGGTGCATTTGTTGATTTGGGCGGCGTGGACGGTATGGTCCATATTTCCGAGATGTCATGGAGCCGTATCAAGCATCCCTCTGAGGTCATGAATGTCGGCGATGTCGTCACGGTATTCATCAAAGCACTTGATCCCGAAAAGAAGAAGATCTCTTTGGGCTACCGCAAGATGGAGGATAATCCGTGGGAGATCTTCAAAGCCAACTATCCGGTGGAGAGCGTTGTGGATGCCAAGATCGTCGGCATGACCACCTTTGGCGCTTTTGCTCAGATCCTGCCCGGCATTGACGGCTTGATCCACATCTCGCAGATCACCGACCATCGCATTGAGAAGCCGCAGGATGAACTGCAGATCGGACAGGAAGTCAAGGTGAAGATCACTGCTGTCGACTATGAGCGCAAGCGCATCAGCCTGTCCATCCGCGCTCTGCTCGAACCCAAGGAAGCCCCGGCAGACGATGCGGCAGACGATGCGGCAGAAGAAGCCGCTCCTGTCGCCGAGCCGACGGAAGAGTAATCCTGTTCATATCCGTTGTCAGTCTGATCTAAATCATAAAAAAAGATATTAAACAAAACGATCAATCTGTCAACCATCTTTTTCCAC
>JAZLKY010000437.1:0-2008 GCA_045597885.1 Acutalibacteraceae bacterium
CGAAGCCGCCGAATTTGCCCGTACGGCCGCCCAAAACGGTTTTGGCGTACTCATTGCTGCTGCCGGAATGGCGGCTCATTTGGCAGGATCAATAGCGGCGCAAACGGTGTTGCCGGTCATCGGGATCCCGTGCAAATCCAATACACTTGACGGCATTGATGCTCTATTATCGACCGTACAGATGCCCTCCGGCATTCCGGTGGCTACAGTCGCAATCAACGGAGGTGTCAATGCCGCTTTGCTTGCCATGGAAATATTATCCCTCAGTGACGATACGCTTCGTGATCAACTACTGCAAAAGCGGAAAAATGATCACGACACTGTCATAAATAAAGATGCAGAAATTGCATCTAAATTATAATTATCAAAGGAGAAACGAACATGAAAAAGATCTACACAGGGAAAACGAAGGATGTTTTTGCACTTGAAAACGGCAATTATTTGTTGAAATTCAAGGATGATTGTACCGGTAAAGACGGCGTCTTCGATCCGGGCGAAAACGCTGTCGGTCTTACTATCGACGGTGTGGGCGATGTCAATTTGCGCATGTCTGTTTACTTCTTTGATAAAATCAATGCCGCCGGGATCAAAACCCACTATGTCAACGCTGATTTAAAGGAAACGACAATGGAGGTTTTGCCGGCAAAAGTTTTCGGTCACGGTCTTGAAGTTATTTGCCGCAATAAGGCTGTTGGCAGTTTTATCCGTCGTTACGGTGAATATATTCCCGAAGGATCTGATTTGCCTTCTTATGTAGAAATGACATTCAAGAATGACGAAAAGGGAGATCCGCTTGTGACAAAAGACGGCTTGGCGGTGCTTGGTGTCATGACAGAAGAACAGTACGATGCCATCAAAGAGATGACACAGCAGATCACAAAAATCGTTGCCGATGATCTGAACGAAAAAGGGCTTGTTCTGTATGATATCAAATTCGAATTCGGCTATGACGAAGATGGCAACGTCATGCTGATTGATGAAATTGCTTCCGGTAATATGCGAGTATATAAGGACGGAAAGGTTATTGATCCCATGACTCTTTCGAAGCTCTTTTTCGCTTGATGTATCTGTGAAATGTCAGTGGGAGGTTTTTTATGGGCGGCTTTTTTGGTGCTGTATGCAAAAGAGAGGTCATGAGTGACGTATTTTTCGGAACAGATTATCACTCACATCTCGGAACCAAGAGCGCAGGATTGGCAGCGTACAGTGAACAATTAGGATTGCAGCGGAAGATCCACAACATTTCCAATTCCCCTTTTCGGACACAGTTCGAGGGTATTTTAGAGCAGATGAACGGAACTGCTGCCATCGGATGCATCAACGACACAGATCCTCAGCCGTTGATCGTGCGTTCTTCTTTTGGAAGTTACGCTATCATGACGGTCGGTGTTATCAATAACAAAGAAAAACTGATCAATGAATATTTTACTTCCTGCAAAGGTCAGTTGAATGCGACAAGCGGCGGCATAATCAATACTACCGAGTTGATCGCTGCTTTTATTAACAGCAAAAGTAATATTGTTGATGGAATACGGTATGCACAGGAAAAAGTAGACGGAACAGCACTGATCATCATTTTGACCGAAAAAGGCAGTATCATTGCCGCAAGAGATCGTTACGGCAGGCTGCCGGTCCACATCGGAAAAAGTGAGGACGGATACTGCGTTTCTTTTGAAAACTTTGCTTCTCAAAAGTTAGGCTATGACGAAGAATACGACTTGAGACCGGCTGAAATCGTTGAAATCTCTGCCGAAAAGATCACAACGCTTTCGGAAGGAATGTCAACAAAAAGAGTATGTTCTTTTTTATGGTCCTACTTCGGCTTCCCCTCTTCGGTATACGAAGGCGTCAATGTCGAAGCCATGCGCTGTCGCAACGGTATGATCATGGCTGAAAACGATATAAAGAATGGCTGTATGCCGGACGTAGATTATGTCGCCGGTGTCCCGGATTCCGGCACACCTCATGCGATCGGCTATTCTAATCAAAGTCACATTCCATTTGCCAG
>JAZLKY010000438.1:0-5123 GCA_045597885.1 Acutalibacteraceae bacterium
ACAAGCCAATATATCTTCTGACGAGTTTGAGCAGTACGCCGGAAAACTGGCAGGGGATATTACAGCCGAATTACTGAAATACGGTTTTTGATTTGATTTTTTCGCGTATAATAGCCGAAGGGAATTCGGTATGCTATTACAAACATTTCTGACAGGAGAGAAAGCTATGCAGCCCATCATTCAAGACATGCGAGCCGATATGAAACTGATCCGGCTGACGGAAGACCGCTTCCGCACCTGCCGTCTGAGCGGAGTATTTGCTGTCCCCCTGCGGGAATCCACTGCCGCCGAGTATGCGATCCTGCCCGGTTTGCTCACCAGATGCAATCGGCATCTGCCGACAGTACGGGAACTTAACCGTAAACTGGACAGTCTTTACGGTGCCGACATTTCCGGTAGTGTTTTTCGGCTCGGTCAATGGCAGATGCTTGTGTTTTCCGTGAGTTTTTTACGCCAAAAATATACCTTATCGGGAGAAGACCTGACAGAAGAATGCACCCGCCTGCTGGCAGAGATGCTGTTCGAGCCGTTGCTGGAGGGGAAGGCGTTCCGGGAGGCGGATTTTCGGCAGGAACAGCGTTGCCTGTTGGAACGGGTACAGAGCGAGATCAATAATAAACGGGCATACGCCCGCCACCAATGTGAAAAATTGCTCTGTCCCGATGATCCGTACAGCGTTGATCCGCACGGCACATTGGACACGGTCAACGCTCTGACGCCTGCTGTCGCCGCCGAGGCAAGAGAACGGCTGTTGTCCACCGCCCGCATCCACTGGATCCTGCAGGGTGACACCGATGCCGACCCCGTCAAGATACTGGAAAGCCGTTTTGACTCTCTCCCCTATCGGCAGCCTGTTTCCATGAGAGAGAATGTCAGTTTCACTGTAAAGGAAAGTAGCCTTACAGAAAAGATGGCGGTAAAACAAGCCAAGCTGGTTTTGGGATTACGGGTAGCGGCGACCGAGCCGGACGGACCTGTAGCGGCGGTAAGGCTGATGAATACACTGCTGGGCGGTTGTCCCACCTCGCTACTGTTTCAGCATGTGCGGGAGGAACAGAGTTTGTGTTACTACTGCTCCTCCGGATACGACCGTTTCCACGGTGTCATACTCATTGATTGCGGCGTAGAATATGAAAATGCCGACAAAGCCAAGGCGGAGATCCTCCGCCAATTGGAGGCGATCCGGCAGGGTGACTTTTCAGGCGAGGAACTGGAAGCCGCCCGCCGCAGTTTGATCCAACGTTTTTCCTCCATGGACGAAACACCTGCCGATCGAGAAATGTTCTATATCAGTCAGACGGTTTATGACCTGTACACCACTCCGGAAGAGACCGCCAATCAACTGCTGGATGTCACGAAGGAGGATGTCTGTCACGCCGCCGGGCTGGTGCATTTTGATTCCACCTATCTTCTTTGCCCTGCATCAGCAAGCAACGCTGACTGAACACCGAGAAAGGAACGATCAGACTCATGAACTGTTTTACACATCCGCTGACCGGCGACACGATTTACCGTGATACTCATCCCTCCGGTTTGGATATTCTGATATGGCCTCAGAAAAACGCCTGCTCTGCCTATGCAGTCTTTGCCACAAAATACGGCTCTGTCTATAATACTCTGCCCGCCGCCGACGGCGGAAAGGAAGAAGTACCGGAAGGCATTGCACACTATTTGGAGCATAAACTGTTTGAAAGCGAAGACGGTGATGCCTTCAACCGTTTTGCTGAAACCGGCGCTTCTGCGAATGCATATACCAGTTTTGAACGTACGGCATACCTGTTTCAGGCAACAGAGAACATTATCCCCTCTCTGGAAATATTGCTTGATTTTGTCCAGCATCCTTATTTCACACCCGAAACCGTACAAAAGGAGCAGGGTATCATCGGGCAGGAAATCAAAATGGGTGAGGACGACCCCGGACGCACCGTATTATATAATCTATTACAGAATATGTATCATATCCACCCTGTTCGCATCGACATTGCCGGGACGGTTGAGTCGATCTCCCACATCACCGCCGATTTGCTGTACCGATGCTACGAACAATACTACAATCTGCACAATATGGTGCTGGTCGTGGCGGGTAAGATCACCCCGGAGCAGGTGTGGGAAGTTGCCGACCGCTATCTGAAGCCTGCCAAGGACTGGGCATCTGCCCCTTTTTCCGTCGAAGAGCCGGAGACAGTCCTTTCGGCTTATGTTGAAGCGACCATGCCGGTGTCCGCCCCGTTGTTCTACCTCGGCTTCAAAGAGCCACCTGCGAATGTCACCGCCGTTTCCTCTGCGGGAGCTTATCTCATATCAGAGCTGCTGTGCGGCAAAGGCTCATCGCTTTACAACGAGTTGATGGATGAGAGCTTGATCAACGATCAGTTCTCGGCAGAATACTTCTGCGGACCGGGATACGGTATATGGCTCATTGCCGGAGAATCGGCAGATCCCAAGCGTGTCGAACAGCGTGTCTGTCATGCGCTGGTGGAATTACAGCAGAATGGGGTAGATGAACAACGGCTGGAGGAATGTCGGCGGGCAGTTTACGGCCGTATCGTGAGCATGCTGGATGATTCCACCGAATGCGGAGAACTGCTGTTGGGAGAAGTGCTGTTTGGCATCAAGCCCTTGGAGGAGCTTGATGCGATCGTATCCATCTCGGCAGAGGAACTGAATGACCAGTTGCGTCAGCGCCTCATTCCGGAGAACCGCACGCTGTCCGTCGTTCGTCCGGAGAACGGACAGCAGGCGTGACCGATAATAAGTAATACGGTATCAATAGTGATATCAAAGTACGATACCGGCAGAAAGGGTGAAATATTCATATGGAGATCACTTCGCAGGCACAGCATTTTATCCGTTTCCCGTCGCTTGGCTGGGAGTTTACACTCAATCCGATTTTGGTGAAGTTTTCCCTGTTCGGTCATCCGTTCAGTATATACTGGTATGGGGTATTGATCGCCTTGGGATTCCTGCTGGCAGTAGTGTACGCCTGGCGGCGGGCATCGGAATTCTCTGTCGATCGTGACCGTATGATTGATGCCACACTGATATGCACACTGTTCGGCTTCATCGGCGCACGGCTGTATTATGTATTTTTCTGTGCCGACACAGCAGAATATTTAACTGATCCGCTTTCGATTTTTGCCATATGGAACGGCGGGATCGGTATTTACGGCGGGGTCATTTTTGCCTTCTTATCCGGAATCGTCGCATGCCGTGTGCTGAAACTGGATTATTGGCGGATGTGCGATATTGCTTCTCTCGGCTTCCTGATCGGGCAGGCAATAGGTCGGTGGGGCAATTTCTTTAATCAGGAGGCATTCGGCGGCAACACCACCCTCCCGTGGGGAATGACAGGTGATTTGATCGCCGCCGGCGGAAACGGGACAGGATACAATACCACATTGCCGGTACATCCCACATTCTTATATGAATCACTGTGGTGCGTTGTCGGTTTCATTTTACTACATATTGTTTCCAAGCGGTTATACCGGTTTAAGGGAGAGATCCTTTGCGGCTATCTGGTATGGTACGGGGTGGGACGCTTTTTTATTGAATCCCTCCGCACCGACAGCCTGATGGTAGGAACGGTCAAGTCCTCACAGCTCATTGCGGTTATTGCCGTGATAGCCGGGATCATCCTGTTCTTTGTCCTCAAAAGCAGAAGCAACGCCCTGCCGAAAGCGTTACTGTCACCGTCGGCGCAGGATGAAGCGACTTCTCCCCTCCCAACGGAAGAACCGTCCAACGGAAAAGCAGAAAGAGAAACAACAGGATCGGAGGAAGAAAAGAAAAATGGCAATACGAATTGACGGTAAGGCGGTCGCCGCCGCCGTGCGGCAGGAGATTGCCGCCGAAACGGCGAAAATGAAAGAAAATGGGATCGAGCCCTGTTTAGCTGTCATTCTTGTTGGCGGCGATCCCGCCTCCTGCACCTATGTCCGCAACAAGCAGAAAGCATGTGCCGAAGTCGGGATCAAGGGCATCCAGATCGATCTGCCGGAAAGCACCACGCAGGAGCAACTGCTGGAAACCGTCCGGCAACTGAATGCCCGTCCTGATGTACATGGGATCTTATGTCAGTTGCCGCTCCCCCGTCACCTGGATGACAAGGCGGTCATTGCCGCCATCAGTCCCGAAAAGGATGTCGATGCTTTCCACGCCGTGAATGTCGGTCATATCACCATAGGGGATCACCACTTTGTCCCCTGTACCCCTGCCGGTGTGATGGAACTACTGCATCGCTATCATCTGCCGGTCGATGGAAAGGACTGTGTGGTCATCGGCAGAAGCAATATCGTCGGGAAGCCGATGGCGCTGTTATTACTCCATGACAACGGCACAGTTACCGTCTGTCACTCCCACACAAAAGATCTGGCGGCAATTTGCCGCCGGGCAGATATTGTCGTTGCGGCAATCGGGAAGCCGAAATTCATCACCGTTGATATGATCAAGCCGGGCGCAACCGTCATTGATGTGGGAATGGATCGGGACGAAAACGGTAAATTATGCGGTGATGTGGACTTTGATGCCGTTGAGCCAATCGCCGGAGCGATCACACCGGTTCCCGGCGGTGTCGGTCCGATGACCGTTGCCATGTTGCTCAAAAACACCATAACAGCGGCAAAACAGCAAACGAAAAACCGGTAACAGCCAAAAGCACCGGGCAGCAAATCGGCACGGACGGACTACAGACTTTTCTTTCCTGCCGTTGCCGTCCGGTGTTTCTCTATTGCGTAGTAAAATATCGGACATTTTACTGAAAAAGCACAGAATTACTCTTGACAAACGATAGGATAAATGATAGAATGACTTCGTTCCCACGAAACGGAGAGGTGTCCGAGCGGTTTAAGGAGCTGGTCTTGAAAACCAGTGACTCGCAAGAGCCAAGGGTTCGAATCCCTTCCTCTCCGCCACCTCTTTTCAAACAATCAAAGACGGCAGACGGTTGATCACTGCACCCGTTTGTCCCGATACGGAGAAGTACTCAAGTTGGTGACGAGGCGCCCCTGCTAAGGGCGTAGGTCGGGTAACCGGCGCGAGGGTTCGAGTCCCTCCTTCTCCGCCAACACAACAGCCACCCATTCGGGTGGCTGTTGTGTTGATATAAGAGTCGGACTCGAATCCGA
>JAZLKY010000439.1:0-7685 GCA_045597885.1 Acutalibacteraceae bacterium
AAGCAACCCGCAAAATTCACGGCAAAATCGTAAGGGCGAACTGTGTTTGCCCGCCGGGTTATACCGTAAAACTTATTGAAACCACCCGTAAAGCGGGGGCGGTTATCGCCGCTTTGCGGCGATAACCGTCACTGATCGACGTTAATAATGTCCCCGTTTGGGTGGGGGATTTTCGCTCGTTGTCTTGGACAAAAAAATTTTTGTCTTCCGGATCGTCTAAATGGGGAGCAAAATAATTGGTAATTTTATCGCAAATGTATCATTATTAAAATATATGCATAATTATTCAAAAAAAAGAGCAAAAAAAGGGAGAAATTGTTGAAAATCAGCGTTAAAAATGGGATTATGGCAGGTTTTTCAGGTGACGATTTTGTTTGGTTGCACAAAAAATACGGGGTTAATTTTATTTACCGGATTTTTTCCCAAATTTACCACTTTATGGTATTCTGTTGGGAGATTATTGACAAAAATTATAGAAAAAGACATGAATTTTGTCACATATTTTGCAGAAAAACGGCAAAACCGCAGAGGAGACAATACAAGAAATCATTGCGGCTTGCAAGAAACGTGATGAGAGAAAACAAGCTGTTTTTTGTAAAAAATGAACAAGTTTCAACAGGCTTTTGTTGGTTGACAGAGCAAATTTGTGCGGTTATAATGGCACTCGATGCGAAATTTCTCCACAACCGAAAGAACAAATGCGACGGGCTCGGTACGTGTCGGGCAGGCAATCGGAAAGATTTGCATAAATCGGAAAGTTCTTGCCTACTCTATTGACAGCGACACCGTAACAGGCGGAACAGACGGACGGCGTTCGACTGCTTTCCGCTTTCGCAGAAAGGTTTGATCTGAATGAAAGAGCGAATTTCTCATATATTGAAACAGATGCGCCGATTTTTCGGCGGTCGTCCGTTTGCGGCGGTTGTGCTGGCGGCGGCGACATTGGTCATGTCCACTTTTGTCTCTGTGCGATCCCGTGCCATCACCGTCAATGACGGCGATGTCAGCCAGGTGGTCTTGACGATGGATGATGATCCGTACAAGGCGGTAAAAAAAGCCGGCATTTCATTGGAGGAATATGATCTGCTGGATGTAGACGAGGTCAAAGGGACCATTGATGTCAACCGGGCGATGACGGTGGAGGTCCAGGCAGACGGCGCCTCTACGCTGTTGCATATGACAGAGGGAACGGTGGCAGATGCATTGAGCCGGGCCAATATCACGGTGGGACAGAATGACAAGATCAGTCTTCCTGCCGACACCGCTCTGTCAGACGGATTGCTGATCGACGTTGACCGGGTGGGATATGAGGAGTATACGGTTTCCGAAGCGATCCCATATGAAACAGAGACACGCAGTACGTTTGTATTAAGTCCCGGAAGGACAAAGGAGCTGCGGGTGGGTGTGAACGGAGCGCACACCGTGACCTATCGGAAGACCGTTGTGAACGGAGAAGTGGTCAGCACAGATATGGTGAAGGAGACGGTATCCGTCAAGCCGGTCACCCGCATTTTGCTGGTGGGATCACAGCCGGGTGTTCCTTATTCGAAAGTACCGTTTTCTCTTTCTCTGAATGAGAAGAATCAGCCTGTGAGTTACAAGACAGTCTATGCCGCCAAAAGCTGTACCGCCTATGCCATCGGCACCCGTGGCGCTTCGGGGATGAGGCTGGGCATCGGGACTGTTGCCGTCAATCCGAACATCATTCCTTACGGAACAAAGCTGTGGATCGCTTCCCCGGACGGCAGATACGTCTACGGATATGCCATTGCGGCGGATACCGGGACATTTGCCAGTGGCACCCGGACATTTTGCGACCTGTATTTTGGTTCGTATATTGAGAGCTGCTATTTTGGCCGCCGCAATATGAACATTTATGTTCTGTAAACCTGTCTACTGATCTTCAGAAAAAACAGATCCTGTTTTACGGGATCTGTTTTTCTTTTTTCGGACACCCTGCCAAAACCGAAACTTAATTTTGGGGACTTGGCAAGAGGGAAAAAATATGATACAATAGACCTGTGATCTACTTTGGGAACAGGAGGACGGTTTGATGGCTTCTGATAAAAATGAGTTGGTGGATACGACGGAACAGGAAACGGCACCTGTCCGGCAAAAGTCCGATCGGAGACGGAATCGGTTGGCTGCACCGATCGGGATGCTGATCACCCTGTTCAGCCTGATCGGCGTTGCCGCCGTTGTGGCTGGCGGTATCCTGCTGGCTGTTCGCAGTGCTGACCGGCGGCAGGCGGTATTGCAAAAAGAGTTCTATTATTTTCTCAAGCCGGTGATGGCATACAATCCGACACCGTTTGACGATATCAATGTTACCGAACAGGATGCTTTTCTCAACGCCGCCGCCTATCGTATTGCCACGACGGAACAGATCCGGATGTTGCGGGAGCATGATGAAGATTGCCTCTATACGGTGGACGACAAGGGACGTATTGTGGTGCCGGTCGAAGATGTTGAGGACTCCTATAATGCGCTTTTCGGGGAGGATTCTCCCCTGACACATCACACCGTATCGAAAGACGGGGTGGAATTCAGCGATGCGGATGACTGTTATTATGTGCCGTTTAGTTCTCTCGAAGCAGGATACCGGGCGGTTATTGATTCGGTCAAAAAACACGGGAAGACCTATTTGGTACGGATCGGCTATGTGGCATTGACGGATATCAAGATCGACGAACACGGCGAGGAGATCCCCCCGGTGACGGCGGATGCCACCTACTTCCAGACCTATACCCTCACAGTGGACGGGGATGGGTACTATATCAGCGCCTGCGCCGACGGCTGATCTGCAAAATTCGGCGGAAATAAATCTTGACTTTTTCAACAGAAAGTGGTATTCTGCTGTTGAAAAAGAAGAAAAAGGAAAGGAGCCGGTATGATATGATCACTTTGCGGGATACTATGACTGCCGGTTCTGCCTTTGGTTATACCGCTACCTCTGCCTGCTTTTATGCGGGCTATGATTGCTATTATTATTTCGGTGGCAAAACATAAGACGGGTACGGTGCCAAATTGGATCTGCAAAGCGGCTCTGTTTTCGGATGGAGCCGCTTGTTTTTTTGAGAGGAGGGGACAGCATGGATACTATGAACGAACTGGAAAAAGCCCGTGAGATCATACGGGACACCGATCGGGAAATGGCGGCACTGTTCGAACGCCGCATGGCGGCGGCGGCAATGGTCGCCGCATACAAAAAAGAACACGGTCTGCCGGTCTATGACCAAAAGCAGGAGGAACGGGTGATCGCCCGCAATGAGCCACTGATCAACGATCCGGCGCTGCGGGGGTATTATGTGCAGTTCTTACAGAACACCATGGCAGTATCCCGGCAGTACCAGCATCGGCTGATCGAGGGAGCAAGGATCGCCTACAGTGGGGTGGAGGGGGCATTTGCCCACATTGCCGCCGGACAACTGTTCCCCGACGGGGAGTGTGTGGCGTTCTCCTCATTCGAAGAAGCATACGGCGCGGTTGCGGCAGGGGACTGCGACTGTGCTGTTCTCCCCATCGAGAACAGTTATGCCGGTGAGGTGGGACAGGTCACCGATCTGATGTTCCGGGGGCGGTTGTTCGTCAACGGGGTATACGATCTGCCCATCACCCAGCATTTGCTCGGTGTACCGGGCGCATCGTTGGAAGGTGTGCGTACCGTGGTCAGCCACCATCAGGCACTGGGACAGTGTGATGCCTATATCCGGCGGCACGGATGGAGGACTGTCAAAGCCCCCAACACCGCCATGGCAGCACAGCAGGTGGCACAGCAGAACGATCCTGCCGTTGCCGCTATCGCCAGCCGACAGACGGCAGCGCTGTACGGGCTGAAGGTGCTGGATCACGATATCAACGAAAGTACGACCAATACCACCCGGTTTGCGGTCTTTTCCCGTTTTCGAAATGAGGTGCCTGCCGGCGCAAAAGGGCAGACATTTTTACTGATGTTTACCGTTCGCAATGAGGCAGGCTGTTTGGCGGATGCCGTCAACGTGATCGGAGAACACGGATTCAATATGCGTTCCCTGCGCAGTCGCCCCATGCGGGAACTGCCGTGGCAGTACTATTTCACTGTTGAGGCAGAGGGAGACGAAAACGCCGATGATGCGAAAGAAATGCTGGCGCAATTGGAACAAAAATGCGAACTGCTGAAGGTCGTGGGCAGATATGCCGTGACGGTCGATCCGCAGACAGAGGAGGCAACGACGAATGATCCTGCCCGTTGAAACAGATACTGCCCGGTATGACATCGTATTGGAGAGCGGATGCTTGGCACAAGCAGGCAAACAACTAAATCTTGACCGTCGGGTGCTGATCGTCACCGACGATGGTGTGCCGGAGCAGTATGCCGCCGCCGTTGCCGCACAGTGCGCCTGTCCGACGGTCTGCCGTGTTCCGCAGGGGGAAGGCAGCAAAAGCATTGCCACCCTCGAATCGCTGCTTGTCACCATGCTCCGTGCAGGGTTCACCCGGCACGACTGCGTGGCGGCGGTCGGCGGCGGGGTGGTCGGTGATCTGGCTGGATTTACGGCATCGACCTATATGCGTGGTGTCGATTTTTATAACATCCCCACTACTGTGCTGTCGCAGGTGGACTCGTCCGTCGGCGGCAAGACCGCCGTCAATTTGGACGGCATCAAAAATGCGGTGGGTGCGTTCCATCAGCCGAAAAAGGTGCTGATTGATCCTGACACCCTGTCAACGCTTCCCCGTCGGCAGATCGCCAACGGATTGGCAGAATCGGTAAAAATGGCGCTGACAAGTGATAAAGAACTGTTTTCCCTGTTCGAGAGAGGAGAAGAACAGCAACAGTTGGAAACCGTTCTGTACCGTTCGCTGGATATCAAACGGCGGGTGGTGGAGCAGGACGAAAAAGAAACCGGACTGCGGAAGATCCTCAATTTCGGACACACGGTCGGGCATGGCATCGAGAGCCAGCATAGCGGGCTGTATCACGGAGAGTGCGTGGCACTTGGCATGATCCCACTGTGCAGTGCGCCCGTGCGGGAACGGCTGATCCCGGTGCTGGAAAGGCTCGGACTGCCTACACGGTGCGATCTCAACGCTGACAGCGTTTATCGGGCATTATTGCATGACAAAAAATCGACCGGAAACGGGATCACGGTGATCCGGGTAGAAGAAGTGGGACAATGGCGTATGGAGACGGTTGCCCCCACAGCACTGAGGGAACTGTTGCCACTGGTCATCAAAGGGGGATAACGGAATGAAGAATACATTCGGTCAGCACTTATCGGTCACCTTGTTCGGGGAGAGCCACGGACCTTTCATCGGGGCGGTGGCAGACGGATTTGCCCCCGGTATCCCCGTCTGCAAAGAAGAGATCAACGCAAAACTGGCGCTGCGCCGCCCGGTGGGGGAGATTTCCACCGCTCGGCGGGAGCAGGACGACTGGCAGACCGTTAGCGGTGTCTATGAAGGAAAAACCACCGGCACACCGTTGTGCCTGCTCATCCCCAATACGCAGGCACACAGTGGCGATTATACGGATACCCGATGGTTGGCACGTCCCGGTCATGCGGACTATACCGCCTATTGCAAATATCATGGATATGAGGATTATCGGGGCGGTGGGCATTTCAGTGGGCGTATCACCGCCGCATTGGTGGCGGTCGGAGCGATCGCACAGACCGCCCTGCGGCAGAAAGGGATCGCCGTCGGCACGCATATCGCCCGGTGCGCCGGGATTGCCGACCGGCGGTTCGGAGAACTGACGGCAGATATTGCCGCACTGGAACAGGAGCTGTTCCCGGTACTGGACGGGACCGCCGCCACTGCCATGCGTGCCGCCATCGAACAGGCATCGGCGGACGGTGACAGCGTGGGCGGGGTGTTGGAGACCGCCGTGGTGGGACTGCCCGCCGGACTGGGTGAACCGTGGTTCGATTCTGTTGAGAGTCTGCTGGCGCATGGATTGTTCTCCGTTCCCGGCATCAAAGGGGTGACATTCGGGGATGGGCTGTCCACCGAATGCCGTGGCAGTGAGTATAATGACGGTTTTTATATGGACGGTGGAACGGTCAGGACACGCACCAACCACAACGGCGGGATCAACGGCGGAATCACCAACGGGATGCCTCTCTTGTTCCGTTGTGCGGTAAAGCCGACACCGTCGATATTCAAAGAACAGCAGACGGTCGATTTCGGACAGAACAGGGATGCTGTCCTGCGGCTGAAGGGACGGCACGATCCTGCCATCATCCACCGGGCAAGAGCGGTGGTGGATGCGGTCACGGCGCTGACGGTGTATGATCTGCTTGCCGGCAGATACGGCACCGATTGGTTCGGAGGGCAGGACTGATGGAATACGGTTGCGTCGGGGAACATCTGCTCCACAGTTTTTCCCGTCAGATCCACCGCCGGATCGGACGGTATGACTATGAACTGAAAGAACTGAAGCCGGATGAGGTGGGTGCATTCCTCACCGCACGGTCATTCAAAGGGATCAATGTCACCATTCCCTACAAGCAGACCGTGATCCCCTTCCTGGATGAGATCAGCGACCGTGCCGCCGCCATCGGAGCGGTGAACACGATCGTCAACCGGGACGGGAAATTGGTGGGCGACAACACCGATTTCGGCGGGATGTCCGCTCTGCTCGCCCGCATGGAGTTGTCCCTTGACGGCAAAAAAGTGCTGATCCTCGGCACCGGCGGCACCAGCCGCACGGCGGTGGCGGTGGCGCACGCTTTGGGAGCCGCCACGGTTGTCCGGGTGAGCCGGAGTAAAAAAGTGGATGCCGTTTCTTATGACGAAGCCACCGCTCTCCACACGGATGCGGCGGTGATCATCAATACCACCCCCTGCGGGATGTACCCGCATCTGTATGAAGCGCCCATCGACCTGTCGGTTTTTCCGGCGCTGGAGGGTGTGCTGGATGCCGTGTATAATCCACTGCGATCCCGTCTGGTGCTGTCTGCCCGTGAGCGGGGGATCAAAGCTGAGGGCGGGCTATATATGCTGGTCGCACAGGGAATACTGGCGGCAGAGCGGTTTTTGGACGAGCCACTGCCGCAGAAACTGACCGATCGGATATTTGATGAGATCATGGCGGAAAAACAGAATATCGTTCTCATCGGGATGCCGGGATGCGGCAAATCCACCGTCGGACGGCTGTTGTCCGAAAGACTGCAAATGCCGCTGACCGATACCGATGATGTCATCCGGCAACAGACAGGGGAAGAAATAACCGCCCTGTTCGCCGCATACGGTGAGGCGGGATTCCGGGAGCGGGAAACCGATGCCGTGCGCTTGGTCTGCCGGGAAGGTGGGCAGATCATTGCCACCGGCGGCGGGGCGATATTGCGTGAAGAAAATACGGAAGCGATGCGTATGAACGGCATATTGCTGTTTCTCGACCGTCCGCTTGCACAGTTACTGCCCACCGCCGACCGTCCGTTGGCGGATAGCGGAGAGAAGATCAAAGCATTATTTAAACAGCGCTATCCGTTGTATCGGGCGGCGGCAGACATCACCGTGCCGGTCACCGGGACGGCGGAACAGATGGCGCAGACGATAGAAGCAATGCTGAAAGGCAGGTGCGGTACATGAAAATACTGGTCATCAACGGTCCGAATCTCAATATGCTCGGTATTCGGGAGCCGGGGATCTACGGCACGGAGACTTATGATTCTCTGTGCCGTAAGATACAGGACTATGCC
>JAZLKY010000440.1:0-2891 GCA_045597885.1 Acutalibacteraceae bacterium
GATTACGTCGTTGCGGCGGGCATCCCAGCCGGATGCTGCGGGAACGGACGGGGCAATGATCAAGTATAAGGTCGAAGCGGTCAACGCCCTGCGGGAAGAACAGGAAGATTTGACCGTCCGGATCGACAGGATCGGGTTGGCACTGGATTCGCTGACGCCGGAGGAGCGGCATATCGTGGACAAGATGTATATACGCCGTACCGATCGGGCGTGGATCGTGCTGTCGATGGAACTGTTTCTATCCAAATCAGCCGTGTACCGGCGGGCAGAAAAAGCCCTCCGCCGATATATCCGGGAGCGGGAACAATGTTGACCTGAACGGGATGAAAAAGTCTGATCGGACAGTGGGGATCAGAATCCTTCAAATTCCGTCCAAAAGCCGATCTTTTTTAGTTGTTCCGTATGGCGGGAGTAGGAAAGTCCGGCTTCAATAGAGGCGGTGAAATGATTGATCCCGTTTTCCTCACCCTGCCAGGACAGGTACGCCATTTCACCGTCGGGGAGGGGAAAACGGCAGACTTGTGTGCTACTGTTAGGCGGCACAGTGATCTCTCCGGTCGCTACGATATTTCCGTCACTGACGGCGGTGACGGTATAAGAGACTGTCACCGGATGCTGTCGGTCATTGACGGCGATCAGTGGCAGAAGATCGTCCTGCGGTTCATCACACATCAGGCAAAACGGCTGTTGTGAACGGCGGATATAGTGATAGGCTAATTTTTTGCACCCGAACCAGTCCACCACCGCATCGGATATCTGCGGCCAGCCATCGATGACATTCCACCAGATGATGCCGGTGCGCCGCCATTTGGCAATCCGAAAATGTTCGATGAAAAACTTTTTGGCTTCTGCCTGTGAGATTTGACTTTGGCGGGCAAATTCCCACAGATCATCCGATGCTGTTCCAAAGAGCCGCTCTACCTGCCGGTGCATCAGTGGATTGCGGTATGCAAAACAGCTGTTGGGATCGGCACTCGGAGAGGTGCAGTGTGCCAGCCATTCGGGATCGGTGCATTTTTTGCCGTCCCCCCGGCATTCGAGAGCGACGGGGGTGAAGATCTTTTTAAGTGAGGCGGGCGACGGACAGCCGTGGTAGCCGGTCTCGGAAGCGAAATGAGCGACGGAGTTCATATAGAACTCCCCTTTGAAAAAGTCACGGGGACCCCACAGATGATCTTCCGACGGCATCAACTGCTCCCGGAAAGCGATCTCATCCATATAGGGAGAGCTGGGCAGATAGGGACGGGTGAAATCCTCCTCCCGCAACACGGCGGGGATGATCCGCCGGGTGAGGGGGTTATCGTTGGGATCAATCAGTCCGTTGTGCCGTTGAGGATCGCCGGCAAGTGTCATCTGATCGCATTCGTTATCTCCTGACCACAGCGCCAGCGACGGGTGGTTGCGTAACCGCTTCACCACACTGATCACTTCTTCCCGTAGCAGGCGGTAAAGACGTTCGTCATCATACGGATAACGACCGCATGCCATGGAAAAATCCTGCCAGATGAGAATGCCGTGACTGTCGCAATAGTCATACAGCAGATCGTCGGGGTAAATATTGCCGCCCCAGCAACGAATAATATTGCAGCCCAGATCATTGACCAGTTCCAGACCCCGGAGCAGATAGCCCTTGTTTCGGGAGGGAAATGCATCGGTGGGCACCCAATTTGTCCCCATACAGAATACCTTTTGCTCATTGACACGGAACACAAATTCGCCATCGTCGCCTGCACCGGAGGTACGATCCAGCCATACGGTGCGGATACCGAAGCGGAACTGTCGGGTATCGCAGACAACTTCTCCTTTTTTCAGCGTGACCGTCACCTCATACAGCGCCGGTTCGCCATAGTTGCGTGGCCACCATCGCACCGGGTGCTCTACCGGGATATCCTTGCGGCAGAAGGTGCTGTACAGCCGCTCCTGTGCCGAAAAGTGAGAATCGCCGCATTTGCCTTCGACACAGACGGAATAATCCTGCAAAAAGGCATCATCGGTCTGCCAGTCAAATGCCAATCTGAGTAGGGCGCTGTCTTCATTACAGTCGACTGTATACAGAAAAGCGGAAACAATATGGCTCTCCGGGCGATAGTCCAGCGTGACCGGTTGCCACAATCCTCCGGACACGATCCGAGGCATGATGTCCCACCCATACATATGCGGTGCTTTACGCATTTTCAACTGTTCAAAGTTGAACGGCAAGGCGTGACTGGCGGCAGGAAGTGAAAACTGACGGGAATAGATCATGGTGGGGAAAATATGTACCGTCAGACCATGCACGCCGTCGGGGATGTCGAGCGGGAACGAATAGGGGATCAGCATATTCTCCGTTGTTCCCAACAGATTGCCGTCTACATAGATCTCCGCCGCTGTATCAATCCCGCCGAAGGTCAGCACCGCTTCCCGTCCCGGCTGTGCCTCGGTGCGAAACTCGGTATAATAATACAGATGCCGATCCTCCCACCGTTCCGCTTCCAGCACATTGTCCCCTTTGTACAGGTCAGGCATCCTGCCCGCCGCCATCAGATCCAGTTCAAAATTCCCCGGAACGGATGCCGGAATGGTTTCGTATCCGCTCCCGGTGATATCCTCCACCGTTTTCGGGGAAAAACCGTCTGCCCGGACGGTGGCATCCGGCACGATCGCCAACCGCCAGCCGTCAATGTTTGTTTTCGTTGTCATCACACTGCCCCCTTTTTCATCATCATAACAGCAACCGTGCCGTCTGTCGCACGAAAAGCGGCGAAAAAAGAACAAAAAAACAAGATTTTTCTTGTTTTTCGTGAAAAATACGGTATACTGATAGAAAAAGGGGGCGGGAACGGTGGCAAATCTGTTAAAACGGCGGGACTGTCTCGAGCCGGACGAACCCGTGCGGGCGGAAAAACGGGAAA